>JAISJZ010000189.1 GCA_031261125.1 Planctomycetaceae bacterium
AAATGCTGAAACCCGCCGCGGCGTTCTGTGTTTGAGTTGCCGGCACTGAAATAACGGATAATTTTTCGGGGGACTTGTTTTTAGTTCTTGCCTGTGTTAAAGTTATGTCAAGTTCAATGATATTTTTTATCCCATCCAACAAATATGACAAAAAAAGATATAGTCCGTTCCATTGCCGAGAAACTGGAATTGACGCAGTCCCGAACGCGTGACATTGTTCAGCGGACGTTCGATACTGTGATTGAAACCATTGTCGAAGACGGCAGAATCGAACTTCGCAATTTCGGGGTCTTTGACGTAAAATACCGCCCGGAACGCAAAGCACGGAATCCCAAGACCGGTCAGGAAATCACCGTTGCTGAAAAATATGTCATCGTATTCAAGCCCGGCAAAGCAATGGAACGAAAAGTGAATGAGTTGCTGCAAAAAAAGAAACGGAAAAAATAACCGTTTAAGTTTTCCCGCGGAGAATTCCGATAAACAGATCGAGGGGTTGTACTGCTCAATTCCGCAAAGCGAATACCGGAGTGTCACGGAGGAAGACGATGTTTCATAAGTTGCTGTCAGTTATCCTTTTAGGAATCGTTCTGATGAGTTCGACCGGCTGTGTGGTGCCAATGTTCTCAGGGGATACGACGCGCCGGAATCAGCAGTTGATTTATAAATCGGAAGACCTCCGGTTGATTCACGACGAGTGCGAACGGTTCTGGTTCCTTGACCAGCCGAGCCATATGACTCCGTACCGGACGCACGGCGGAATCATTTAAGAATTGATAGCGGAGAATTGACAAGCGGCAACCAGCGGCTGCCTTTTGTCAATTTTCCCTGCGTGAAATAATTTCCAGCACAGCATCGTGCAGCAGTCCGTTTGTGCCGATGCCTTCTTTGCCGAAAATCGTTGCGTTGCCCTGCCAATCCGTGAACCGTCCGCCTGCCTCTTCGAGAATGATTTGCAGCGGACCGGCATCCCAATCCGATAACGCAGGGTCAACCATAATATCCGCCCGACCGGTTGCCACCATTGCGTAACCGTAAGCATCGCCCCACGTTCTCGCCAATCGGGTACTCCGCTCCAAATTTTTGTACGCTGCCGTTCGGTTTGTTTTGTTAAACGTTTTCACTTCGCTTGTCAGAAACAACGCCTCGGAAATGTTCCGGCACTGCGAAACCCTTGCCCGTTGCGGTTCGGTGAACCGCTGCGTTTCATACCACGCTCCTTGTTCTTTACCCGCCCAGATAAGTTCGTGTAAAGCGGGAAGGGCAATAACACCGGCAACACTCTCCGGCGGCATAACAGCCGCCCGGCTAAACGAGATACCGATGAGCGTAGAATACAGCGGTACACCGTGAATGAACGATTTCGTACCATCAATCGGGTCGAGAAACCATTGGTATCCGCTGCTGCCGCTCTTCGGCGGAAACTCTTCGCCGAAAACGGCATCTTCTGGAAACTGTTCTTCAATCCGTTTGCGGAGCAGTAATTCCGTTTCCCTATCGGCAACGGTTACCGGACTTTCGTCTGCTTTGCGTTCAACGGCAAGATGAGCGAGGTCATAAAAGTACCGCAGTGTCAATTCACCTGCTTCAACGGCAATTTTTCGGGCTAATTCAAGTCGGGATAACATTCGGGAGAGGGAAAGGAAATGCAAAAAAACGTTATCAGCCGCGGGCGTAAGCCCGCGGCTGGCAGTATTGAACCCTAATTGCCGGCACACAGTTTAATACATTTCTCCCGGCGGCATTGCAGGTGCCGCTTTCTCTTCCTTCGGAATGTCAGCAACTAACGCTTCGGATGTCAACAGCAAACTGGCAACACTCGACGCATTGAGCAACGCCGTCCGCGCTACCTTCGTGGGGTCAATCACGCCTGCTTTCACGACATCTTCAAACACGTCTGTCAACGCATTGTAGCCGAAATTGCCCTTTCCTTCCGCAACCTTTTCGACAACAATACCGCCGTCTTTGCCGGCATTCGCCGCAATCTGATACAACGGGGAGCGGACTGCCCTGATAATGATGTCATAACCGACTTTTTCATCGCCGGAAACAGCCGGTTTTACCTGTGTCGCCGCCCGAAGAAGAGCAACACCGCCGCCGGGCAAAATTCCTTCCGCAACTGCCGCGCGGGTTGCGTGTAAAGCGTCTTCCACGCGGGCTTTCCGCTCTTTCATTTCGCTTTCCGTTGCCGCACCGACAAGAATCTTCGCCACGCCGCCGGACAATTTCGCAAGACGCTCTTCCAGTTTCTCCTTATCGTAATCACTGGTTGTTTTGTCGATTTCCCGGCGAAGTTGGTCAATCCGTCCTCTGATTTCATCCTTCTTGCCGCCGCCTTCGATAATCGTCGTGTTGTCCTTGTCAATCACGATTTTCTTGGCGGTTCCGAGGTCTTGCAGTGTCAGGGCTTCCAGTTTGCGTCCCAGGGACTCAAACAGCACTTCGCCGCCGGTGAGAATACCGATGTCTTCGAGCATCGCCTTCCGCCGGTCGCCGTACCCCGGTGCTTTGATGGCAGCAATTTTCAGACCCGCCCGGAGCCGGTTAATCACCAGTGTCGCCAACGCTTCCCCGTCCACGTCTTCGGCGATAATCAGCAGCGGCTTGCCGGAATTCACGACCGTTTCAAGCAGCGGAATGAGTTCCTTGATATTGCTGATTTTCTTCTCCGACAGCAGAATGTACGCGTTTTCGAGAACGCACTCCATCGCGTTCGGGTCGGTAACGAAGTACGGCGACAGATAACCGCGGTCAAACTGCATCCCTTCGACCCATTCGACTTCGGTCTTCAAGGATTTGCCTTCGTCAACGGTAATCACGCCGTCTTTTCCGACTTTGTCCATTGCGTCGGCAAGGAGCGTACCGATTTCTTTGTCGTTGTTTGCCGAAATGGCACCGACTTGGGCGATTTCGTCTTTGCCCTTAATCGGCTTGGACAGTTTTTTCAGTTCCGCCGTGATGTCTTCGACCGCTTTGTCGATGCCGCTTTTCAGTTGCAGCGGATTGACACCGGCAATCACGGCTTTAAGTCCTTCGGTGAAAATTGCCTCGGCAAGAACGGTGGCGGTGGTGGTTCCGTCGCCGGCGATGTCGCTGGTTTTCGACGCAACTTCGCGCACCATTTTGGCACCCATATTTTCGTAGGTGTCTTCGAGGTCAACTTCTTTCGCAACGGTTACGCCGTCTTTGGTAACCAGCGGAGAACCGAAGGACTTTTGGATAATGACGTTCCGTCCGCGGGGACCGAGCGTTACTTTAACGGCTTTCGCCAGTTTGGAAACACCGCGCCGCAGGGCTTCACGGGCTTCTTGGTCAAATGCAATTTGTTTTGCCATAGGAGTTATGCTGTTGTTAGTTGTTAGTGGGTAGTTATGGGTTTAGTCAATGACGGCGAGAACATCGCTTTCACGCATCAGCAGCAGTTCCGTATCACCGACTTTGAATTCTTCACCGGCATAAGACAGAAAGAGAACTTTGTCGCCTTCCTTGACTTGGAACTGCGACCGTTTACCGTT
>JAISJZ010000077.1 GCA_031261125.1 Planctomycetaceae bacterium
TTCAACACGCCCGTCCGCCGGAAGTATCTGAAATCGACGGTTACCGAATTCGGACATATCACAGAATCGTTCGTTCGGCTTGCGCTGCCGCTGCCGCAGATTCATTTTACGCTGACGCATAACGGCAAAATAGTTTACGATTTGCCGCCGGCATTGAATACCCCGCTGCAAGCAGCCGGGGCTAACAGCAGCCGCGTCGCTCAACTATTCGGCGATGAGGTCGCAAAGAATTTGATTTACGTCGAAAGCAGACCAGGTAATCCGGTGCAAGTCAAGGGTTTCGTTTCGCATCCGAACAACAGCCGAATCAACAGCCGGATGCAATACTTTTTTTTGAATAACCGGTTCATTCGCGACAAGAGTTTGCAGCACGCCCTCGGTGAAGCGTACCGCGGCTTGTTAACCGTCGGTCGGTTTCCCTTGGCGTTTTTGCAAATTGAGATACCGCCGGATATGTTCGACGTGAACGTTCATCCGGCGAAGATGGAAGTCCGCTGGCTGGACAGTAACCGGATTTACTCCGGCTTTCTCGGTGCAATTCGGGAAAAGTTTCTGACAACGGACTTGAACGGCACGGTTGAGCGTTTAACGGCCGGTTCAGCGGCGCATCCCGAAAACCCGTTAGACGAAACCGCGGCGGCGGAAACGAAACGCCGCGTAATAGATTGGCTGGGGCAACAGGGAACAGCGGGAAACACTGTTCCCCGCCCGTTTAATTCTCCGACCGGGTTATCGCTGCATACATTGCCGGAACGGAACAACGGAGAAGGGAGAAAGGAGAATGGAGAATCACGCAAGCGGAATGATACCGCGGAAAACAAACAAAACCATTCTCCATTATCCATTATCCATTATCCGTTAAATTCACCGGAGCAAGTGCCGGCGGCTAACGTTGTCCAACTCCACTCCCGCTACATTGTCATCGAAGTACAAACCGGTGTCGGCATCATTGACCAGCACGCCTTACACGAACGGATACTGTACGAAAAACTGAAAGCGGGCATCGAAAAAAACGGTGTTGATTCGCAGAAACTTCTTGTGCCGCAGCCCGTTGATTTGTCGCCGAATGAATTCGCTGCTGTGTTGGAATATCAAACGTTTATCAAGAGTATCGGTTTGTCTGCGGAACCGTTCGGCGGTGAAACGGTTTTAATTACAGCAGTCCCGGCGATTCTTTCCGAAGTCCCGCCGGAAGAGGTGCTTCTGGCAGTTCTTGAACCGTTATTAACCGCAGGGAAAAAGCACAAGCAAACGGAATTACTCGAAGAAATGATGCACTCGGTAGCGTGCAAAGCGGCGGTAAAGGCAGGCGAACATCTTTCGCCGGAGTCCGTTCAGCGGTTGGTAGAATTGGCGAAGCAGGAACAGAACTCTCATCATTGTCCGCATGGTCGTCCGTCGATGTTGGTGTTGTCGATTGAAGAATTAGATAAAATGTTCCGCAGAACATAACTATTCCGTCCCGCTGCCGGCGGCGGTATTTAGAATCCGATGTACAAAAAACAACTTATTTTTCTCATTCTTTTTTCTTCGGCGTTGACCGTTTGCGCTGCCGGGTTGCCGGTGAATCTTGCACCGCTTGCGGACATTACGGCAACGTCCGAATACAACGCCGATTATGCGGTGAAGAACGTTGCTGACGGTGTCATTCCGCCAGCCGGTTCACAGTCCGCCGACCTGAAACATTCGTGGTGCGTCAACAATGCTTCCGCAAAAAATCAAGCCGAAATCACGTTCCGATGGAAGCAGCCCGTTGAAATTTCCGAAGCCGTTTATTTCGGTCGGACATCGTGGTTTATGAACGAATGTTTCAAGGACTATGAAATTTTTACCAACGGCAACGGATTAAAACCCGCTGCCAGCGGTTCGTTCGCAGTTAAACACGGAGCGCAGTCCATTAAGTTTCCGAAAATTAAAACGGACAGATTGACTATCAAATTTCTTAACGCTCACGGCGGTCCGAATCCCGGTGCCGCCGAAATTATGCTCTTTGCCGAGCCGCTGCCGGCGAAACAGTTGCGGTCAATTTATAACGATAATTCAGCACCTGCGTTAAGCGAGTTAAGTAAAACGGAACAAGATTATCTGCTTGACGGACTTGGTAAATTCATCGCCGTCAAACGGTACGAAATCAACAGTTCACACGTCTATACTTATCATTACGAAGGTTTCCGCTCCGGCGGCGGGATTTATGTCAGCGGCGTTGTCCGTAACGCAGACGGAACAAGTTCCGCCGCTAACCTTCGATGTATCGTTGATGCCGGACAAGGACAAATTCTCAATGCCGATGTTTCCTATGACGGTAAAACGATTCTCTTCTCCTGGCGCAAATCGCAAAACGAACCATACCAAATCTTTACCTGCGGTTTAGACGGTAAAAACATCAGACAAATTACCGCCGGCAAAGAATTTGAACACTGTCATAATTACGACTGCTGCTTTTTGCCCGACGGAGATATTGCGTTTCTATCGAGTTGCAGTCCGCAGTTTGCCTATTGTTGGAACGCCCCCGTCGGCGTACTGCACCGGATGTCATTGGACGGCAGCAATTTAATCCGGTTAAGCGATAATTACCTGAATGATTTTACGCCGAATGTTCTTGATGACGGGCGCATTATTTACGGACGTTGGGAGTACGTTGACCGGCCGGCTATTCCGATTCAATCGCTGTGGACAATCCGTCCCGACGGGACAAACCTGCAAACGTTTTTCGGCAACCGTGTATTAAGTCCGGCGACGTTTATGGAAGCACACAGTATTCCCGGCACGGAAAAAGTCCTTTGCACAATGACCGGTCATAACGGCATTGTCCGCGGCGCAGTCGGTATCATTGACCGGCGGTACGGTGATAATTCGCAGCCGTCGATAGAAAACATTACGCCGGACGTTCCTGTTGCAAAAGTGAACGAAGGCGACGGCAATTATTGGCGTGTCCGCAAGTATTGCAGTCCGTATCCGTTAGACGGCGAACGGTATCTGGTAAGCAACGAAGGAAATGTTGATATAAGAACGTATGAATTGCGGAACAGCGTTCCGAAATCGCAAGTTCGGCTATTGGATAAACCGGATAACGGTATGATGTGGTTCAATCCGATGCCGGTGCGGCAGCGTACTGTCAGCAGCGTTGCCCGCAACGCAGACGGCGGATTAAAATCTGCCCCTGATAAATACGCAACGCTTGCCGTTCAAGATGTCTATCAGGGTTTAACCAATGTCAACCGCGGTGAAATCAAAAACATCCGTATCGTTCAAGAAATGCCGAAGACCGTCCGCATTGAACCGAATTACCGTTCGTTCGGTTTTCAGTTTCCCGTGATTAGTTGCGGGGCGACGTATGCAGGTAAACTGATTCTCGGCGATGTGCCGGTCGAAGCCGACGGCAGTGCCTATTTCAAAGTCGGCGGCAACGCTTGGCGCGGTACTGACAGCAGCAGACCAAGTTCCGCAGTCGGCGAACCGGTAACCGGTCCGATTTATTTCATCGCATTAGACAGCGAAGGTCGGGCAGTACAACGGATGCGTTCGTTCACTCATCTGATGTCCGGCGAACAGCAGACGTGTGCCGGTTGCCACGAAGAACGGACAACGTCTCCGAACATTCCGTTGCAGCATTTGAAAGCGGTGCGCAAAGACCCTGCGGAACCGAGGATTCCCGATTGGGCAAAACCGGATAAAGACCGGGCAGCGTTCGCACCGGGATTCGATTATGTCCGCATCATTCAGCCGATTTGGAACAAGCACTGCGTTGAATGTCATAACGAAACATCGGACGTTGACCTTACCGGCGATTACACCGAATTTTTCAACGTGTCGTATGATGTTTTGGCATCAGAAAATCAAGGCAAATCCGGCAGTCCGTTTGTGAATTGGATTCCAACCTACAACGGCGATGAACAGAACATTTTGAATATCGTACCGAAAGCACACGGTTCCTATCAAAGCAAGTTAGCGGAGTTAATCCGCAGCCGGCACGCGGACAAAAACAGTCAGTACCGTATCAATCTTTCCGATGCCGAAAAGCAAGCGGTTTATGCGTGGATTGACTTGAATGTTCCGTATTATCCTTCGAGTGAGACGGCGTACCCGGAAAATATCGGAAGCCGCCGGTTATATCCGGCACCGTTGGATGCGGTACTGAACGAGGTCGGACAACGCCGCTGTGCCGAATGTCATCACAACGGCAATGAAAAACGGCTGGCGTGGCTGCGGAGGACGGACAATCAAACGCCGGAACCGGAAAGCAGAAGTAAAGGAATTGTTCCCCGCCGAAGTTGGGTGCGTATCACGAATCCGCAGTTGAACGAATTTTTAACGGCACCGTTGGCAAAATCCGCCGGAGGAACCGAACGGTGCGGAAAAATCATTTTCATCGACAAGAGCGATGCGGATTATGTTAAAATCCTGAAAACGTTTGATGATGTTCAAACGGCAATTAAACAGAAGCCGCGGATTGATATGCCGAACGGCAAGCCGGCGGAAAACGTTTGCCGACTAACGTATTGACCTTCTTAATTCATTCAGCATTGCCTTGTAATTTTCCGGTTTAACGCCGTGATGAATCGTGTTGCTCGACGAAACAATCAAGCCGCCCGGTCCGCCCTTGGCAATGCAAACCCGCACCTCTTCGGCAACCTGTTCCGGCGTGCCGCTGCACAAATTGCCGGTGCAGTCGATATTGCCCATCAAACAAATTTTGCTGCCGTAGTGTTGTTTCATTACCCCCATATCCAAACCGCCGCCGGGGTCAACCGGATTCAAACAACTGATGCCCGCTTCGAGCCATAAGTCCAGCAGCGGCAAAACGTTGCCGTCGCAATGTTTAATCACAAAACACCCCAGCGACCGGTATCCTTCGATGACCCGTTTGAACGCCGGATACAGAATTTCCCGGTATGTCTTTGGCGACATCAACGTTCCTTTGGCGTTGCAAACGTCGTCCGTTGTTGCAATCACTTCAATTCCGAAACGTTTCACTGCCAGTTCGGCAAGCGTCAGATTATAATCAACGACCCGGTTCAGCAATGCCGTGAAATTCGGTTTATCAAGCACCATTCCCATCAGGGCGTTTTCATAGCCGAGAATGTCCCGCATATCGGAAAAGCCGTCGCGCAGGTTCAGCACTACGCCGCGTTTGCCGTTATACTGCTTCACTGCCCGTTCAAGTGTTTTGAACCGTTCCGGGGCATCCGGTTTCGGAAATCCGTAATTTTTTTGGGCGGCTAAATCGGCGAGCGGATGCCCCATTGCCGCCGGAAGTACGTCGTCAGTCAACCGTTTTTCGCTGCCCCATTCGTCGATAAACGTTTTATCATCTTTCCATTTTTTAGCGTAATCCGCGCGGATGTTCACCGCATCAATGTCGAGCCGTTCCGCCGCGTCAATCGGGTCGGCACTGCCGCACAGCGGTACGGTTACCGCCGCGTCGATGAACCATTCAAACGTCGGAATCCGTTCAGGGACTTCCAACCGCAGGGCTGCTAAAAGATTTTCTTTCGGGAGCATACTTCTGATTATTTTACCGCTAGTTAACAGCAAATAAGGATAGAATATAAAGGGAATTCTTGAAAATTCTGCCTTTAACTGCCCTTACTTTTCTGTGAAAACGTAGTTGACTCTGCCGAGCGGTGCAGCATCGCCGTCGGTGTAAAACGTTTCCGTGCCGCGCATCTCCGGCGTGTCGGACCACTTGAATTGCAGCGACACCGGTTTATCCTTCAAACCGATTAACGACCGGCCAACCGTGATTCTCATTTTGTTTCCGTCAATCTTACGCTCTGCTTTACCGCTTTTCACCCATTGCTTGCCGTTCGGACATTCCACCGCCGCAAAATCACCATCGGTTGAAATCCGGTTCGTAACATAATGATAACCGTACAACTCCGGCTGTTCCTTCTTTGCAGAACCCGGAATATGCAGGTACAGCATCATTCGGTTCTCATCGTTTGCTTTCTGGACCGGCTTCACCGTTTGGACATCGAAATAAATGTTGTTTTCGTCAAACGAGACCTTGAATGTATCGAAATCGTTCAGCCCCGTTGTGTTCTTATAAACCAGATTGCCGTAGCCGGGGGCATCACGGTCAATAATGTCGTTGGTGTAGTCGCGGTATGTTTTTTCCCCCGCAGCATAGCCGCCGGGGCTGAATGTTCCTTTGTACCGGCGGATGTCCGCAATCATCTGCATATAATAGTTGTCAAAAAAGCCGCCTTTCATCGGCTCGATGTCCCGGCTGTTGTTTGTATCGCACAAATCAACGAATCCCACCGGTTCGTTCGGTACCATATTCTTGAACCGCATCGCCACCCATTCGTTCCAGCCGGTAATGAAAATTATTTTCGGGTCTTGCTTAATCGCATAATCAAACTGTTCGCCGATGTTATAGCCGTACAGATACGCATCTTTTGCGGGGTCGTTTTTGCCGCCGTGCCAACTGCGCGTCCAATTCGTTTGGTCGCCGTAAAACGCACTGGAACTGAACCGAATCGTGCCGGAGTGCTGTGCCACCGAAACGTTAATCACTTCATTTTCCCCCTTCGCATTTTTGAAAACGTGCTGCGGACGTTCAAAGGCAATCCACGGGAAACCGTCATCGTAAAATTTCCCCTCGTTGGGCCACTGTGATTTCTTAATACGGAAAAAATTCTTCACTTCGGCACTGCATTCATCCGGCTGGGCAATAATGAGCGGTTTGCCTTCCCAGTAAAACCACAGATTCTTATATTCGGTATGCGAGTAAATATCTTTGTAAATCCGTTCCGCCGTTTGTCCCGATGACGAGTTGGTATAATACACGACTTTCGGCACGTTCCAGCCCTGCTTTTGATATTCATCAAGAATTTTCAGCATCGTAAAAGACGGAACAGGATAGTGAAACGCATTAGTCGCATCGAACACGAGAAAGTCAACACCGGCATCGGTGAGAAGTTGAACGTGCTTGCGCATCACCCACGCATCTTCGGACGAGTAATAACCGTACAGCGATTCGCCCCAATGGTGAAACGCATTGATGGGTCCCCACGCGGGGTCGTCGCCGTCCTTGATTGCGTCGGGATGTTCCGCAACGATTTTATTGACATCATACGGACCCGCTTTGCCGTGCTGCGCCATCCAAAGGAAATAGAACAGTCCAACGTGCCTTTCTTTGCGGACTGCCGGGGCGGCTGTACTGTCGGGCAAAACTCTGCCGAGGGCATCAGTTCCGGTATATGTTCCGTTAGCGGCGGGCAGCGGCAATTCCTCCGCCAATGCCGTTAAACCGGCGAATAAAAACAGTACCGCAGAAAAAAACAGATGTTTCATCGAATTACTTTACAGTTCGGATAATAACAACACAATAATAACATAACGGCGGTAACCGCGGGTGTCAATACGCGGCAACCCGCTATTGTTTTTCATACGTCATCTGTTAGAATAACCGGCACTTCCTACCGCTTGTACTCTCTTTTTTTACCTAATGGGCTTTTTCGACCGTATTAAACAGGGTTTGAAAAAAACAGTTCAAATCCTGAACACCGATATTCGGGACATTTTCAAACAGAAAGGACGCTTGGTGGACGATGCGTTCCTCGAAGAACTGTTTGAGATGTTCGTCAAAACCGATATGGGCGTTGCCGCTTCCAAGGAAATTATCGAAGAAATCCGAACGCAGTACCGCGGGCGGGTTGCTGAAATGCACGATGTTTTGCAAACGGTCAAAACGAAATTGAAGGACTTGATGAAACAACCGGCGGCACCGGTTCGTTTTGCCGAAAAGAAACCGACCGTGATAATGGTTTGCGGCGTGAACGGCAGCGGTAAAACGACGACGATTGCAAAACTGACGGCGATGTTCCGCGCGGATAAGAAAGAAGTTGTTCTTGGAGCGGCAGATACATTTCGGGCGGCAGCGGTGGAACAGTTGACGGTTTGGGCGCAGCGGCTCGGAGCGGAAATCGTTGTCGGGCAGTCCGGCAGCGACCCGGCAAGCGTTGCCCACAAGGCGGCAGCGAAGGCAATCGAAAGCGGGGCAGACGTTTGTATTATTGATACCGCAGGACGGCTGCAAACGCAGAAAAACCTGATGCAGGAACTTGAAAAAATCCGCAGAGTGATTAGCAAACAAATTCCCGAAGCCCCGCACGAAGTTATTTTGATTTTAGATGCGACAACGGGACAGAACGGCATCAGTCAGGCGAAGCATTTTACGGAAGCAGTGCAGTGTACCGGCATTGTGTTGGCAAAGTTGGACGGTACGGCAAAGGGCGGCGTGGTGATTGCTATCCGCAAGCAGGTGGATTTGCCGGTGAAGTTTATCGGTGTCGGCGAATCGGCACAGGATTTGGCGTTGTTCGACCCGGACGAGTTTGTCGATGCGCTGTTTGATGAAACGGAAGAAACACCGGCGGTATAACTTTTAACATCATTCAACGAAACGAGCGGGAAACCGTGTTTCCCGCTTTTATCGGAAGGTCTGAATCAACTTCGTTGAAACGTTATTTCGTCATTCTTCTTCTCCGGGCAACAGCGGCACCGGCAATACCCAAACCGAAGATTAACATCGTTGCCGGTTCCGGCGTTGCAGTGGTTTCACCCGGAGCGATCGGAACGAAATCGTCGGGGGTGAAATTCGCATTTGCCGAAAGTGCGATGTAGCCACTTCCACCGAATCCCAAAGCATTTGATCCATCCCAAAATCCGCTTGCCTGACCGTTATGTCCATCGTTGTGAACGATGAAGGTCAACTGATTACCTGTTGCTAAAATTCCGTCGTTCGCTGCCATCTCGGAAGCATCAAAAGATGTGTTGAGCAATGTCTCTGCCTTCCAATTTTCCGCTCCGTAACCGGAGAGATACTTTTTAATTTCTTGACCGTTCAGATAAACACCTTCGATATGGTCATCGGCACCAAAGGACAGATTGAGAATGACGTTCAAATTCTCGTAGTTACTAATACTGTCAATTACACCGAAATCGAAAGTGTATGTGAAAGCATAATAACCATTCAGACCTTCACCTTTATCGTTGGTTCCGACTGCGGGTGTCAGCCAATCCATATGTGTTCCGGCACCATTGGTTGTCGTCAAATCCTTCGCGTCGATTTGTTTGACACTGCCGTAGGTAATGGACGAACCTGCATTACCATTTTTGTCTTTGGTAGTCAGCCCCTTGCTGAAATTTTTCAAGACATCGCTTGCCACTGCCTCGTAGGATTTGGACGTAGCCGAATTAGCACCGGGATTATTGAACGCGTAGGTGAACAGAGAAGCAACACTCCAATTTCCATTGAGGGTATTGTTTTCCGATGTAGAAACATTGGCAAGTGCGGAAGAGAAGGTTCCGTAACCTTCAAGAAAATTTTCGGTCTTGGCAACCACCAGATCGGCGTTGGCGGTCAGAGCGGTTCCAAAAACGGTTAAAGCGGCGAGTGTGAAGTTAGTAAACGTGTTCATTGGTCTTCTCCTTGTATTTACGTTGTTTGTTGTGGCTTTGAATTAAATCACTGTCTCTTCTCTGGTAAAGTTATAACGCAGATTCCGTGCCAGCGGGATAAAATTTTTTAATGGTTTTTTAAGAAACGTAAATCTAATAAATACAAGCACTTACGAAAAAACAATTAAAAATGTTAAAAATGAAATTGGAAAATTGCCGTTTTATTGACATTTTTTTTTGGAAAAATAGGCGGTCAAAATACCATTGCAAAAAGATACACTTGTTTCGTTTTGCAGCAACTTTTCTAATCGGGGACCAAAAACAACCGGATTTTGCCTATACGCATTGACAACAGCAGGACATTCACGGATAATACGGGGCAGTTGCCGCTCCATTACAAGATAAGGGGTACTTCTATTTTTTGATGAGTTTTTAGAAACTCCCTAATGTCATCACAAGACAATGACTAACAACCGGTTCGCCATTATACTTTCTGCGCTGCTCCTGTTTCCGCTTTCTGTTTCGGCACAATCCTCCGACCCGACGGAAGATGTTTCCTCGCCGTTTGCTTTTACTGCTGCCGAAAAAGTTCAACTGCTGGACAAAGCCCAAGAAACGCTGCGGTGGCACCAGACCTTGGACAAAGAGGCGAAACAAAACACCGTACCGCCGCCGCGGTACCGGAAGCATATCAGTCCGCTCGAACTGATGCAGGCAGCGGCAATTCTAAAAGAAAAAAGTCAGCCGGACTTGTCCCGAAGTATGCGGGAAATCCTGCCGTACTTTCAAATCACGCCCGCCGAGTGCTTTGAAATCGCGGAACGGCTCGGTACTGCTGTGCTGGACTCATTTCAGAATGAAAAAGAGATATTGGGTGCCGATACGCCGGATTCAACAACCCGCATCAAAAGCGGTGCCGCCGCGTTTTTGAAAGAATCGCTGCGTCCTGCCGAAAAAATTGCGCTGATGGAAGAGCCGAAAACGGGCTACGACATAATGAAGGCGGTGAACGTGCTGGCGGTTGCCGGACGACCGGTCTTGACGCGGTACTACCTGAATCAATTTTTGGCGTTGGAAGTCAAACAAGAGGAGTGTGAAAAAATTGTCCGCAAAATCGGTTCCGCCAAACTGATGCAAATCGCCGGCAACAAGAATCTTGCTCCGCAAGGCGAAAAGGCGGTTTCCAAGATTTTCAGCACATTAGGTACCGGTGCGAAACCGTTGTCCGATGCCGAAAAAAAGGATGCGCTTGCCGATGTTCTGAAAAGCGGCGATGCTGCTGCTCTTGCAGCCCGTGCAAACGATTACATCGAAAAGAACCGTCCGCTGCGTTCCGATGCCGACGGTAGAGTGTTGTGCTGGGTAGAGAACGGCAAAGACGGCAAAGCGCAAACCGCTTTATTATCTGTACCGGCAGCGTACCGGGAATATGCGTACCGGTGTGCGAAACAAGCGTATTCGCTGGACACGGCGTTTGAAACACTGTATTACCTCACCGCGTTTGAACGGGCGGCACACAAGAAAGAAGAGGGAAAAGAATATGAGCAAGAAGCGGTTCCGGCATCTCTTTCGCCTTCTTCACTGGAACGGATTTTGACGGAATCCTTAAAACGGGAACAGTACGGTGCTGCCCAAGTTGCCGCAACGCTGTTAGGCGAAAAGGGAAAAGCGGAAACGCAACTAAACACGGCGGACGGGCAGCCAAGTCCGCTGGTGCTTGCCGTTGTTGCGAAAAACCGGTCTGTCCGGTTTGCCGCCGCGGAAGCGGTAATGAAATTAAAGCCGCAAAAGCCGTATCCCGGTTCAAGTTTCGTATCGGAAACCTTGACGTGGTTTTCGCGGGCAGACGGTCGCAAAGTGTTGGTGTCGGCACATCCGAATCAGACCGATGCAATGCGGACAGCAGGGCATTTTATTGCTTGCGGCTACAAAAGTGAAATTGCAAAGAGTTGCAAAGAAGCGATGCGGGCAGCGGCGGACAGTCCCGATGTGGAACTCGTTGTTGTTGACCTGCGCTGTGCCGACCCGCCGGTACCGTCGTTTGTTCAGGAATTGCGGAACGATGCCCGGACGGCAGAAATACCGGTTGCGGTGTTAACCGATGATAAATCCGTGCTGGAAACGGCACCGGTTCCTCAAACGATGCAATCGTTGCCGGCAATGCAGAAGATTGACCGGTTATTACCGGACAATCCGTTTGCGGTATCGCTGTCGCTGCCGTATCCGCTCATTTCGTCCGATGAGGCGGCAAAATGGGTGAATACCGATTTGCTGGAAAAAACCGGTGCGAATCCGGTGCCGCCGGAAAAGCGGATTGAACAGGCGAAACAAGCATTGTCCTGGATTTTGGAAATCATTCAGGAAACGGAAAACGGGCAGAGAGTTTATCATTTTGAAACGCTGGACGATACGGTGTCCCGTGCGCTGCGCAGCGATGTTCGGCTTACGGCGGGGCTGCCGTTAGCGGCGGCGGTGAAATCGGGAACGATACAAAATTCACTGTATAATGCTGCTGCCGATATTATTCATCCGTTGGAAGTGCGGCGCAAAGCGGCGGACTATTTTATCCAAAGCATTGAAAAGTACGGCGTTCTGCTGCGGGGGCAACAGGTTCAACGGCTTTACGACCGGTACAATGCCAGTGCCGAAGAATCGAAGGAATCGCAGGAATTACTCGGTAAGATACTCGATGCCGTTGAAAAGAAAACATTGAAAAAATAACTGCCAACTTATCAACTATCAACACTTATGTCAGGACATTCACACTGGGCTGGAATTAAACACAAGAAAGCACTCGTTGACGCAAAACGGGGGAAACTTTGGAGCAAACTGGCGAAGGCAATCATCATTGCCGCGAAAATCGGCGGCGGCGACCCCGACGGCAACATTCGTTTGCGGGCTGCGATTGATGAAGCGAAGGCAGTGTCGCTGCCGAAGGACAACATTGCCCGTGCCATTAAACGGGGAACCGGCAGCGATGCCGCCGACCAACTGGACGAACTCGTCTATGAAGGATATGGTGCCGGCGGCGTGGCGATTTACGCTGAAGCCGTAACCGACAACCGGAACCGGACTGCGCCGGAAATCCGCAAGATTTTTGAGCAGTGCGGCGGAAAACTCGGTACGACCGGCTGTGTTGCTTGGAATTTTGAGAGAAAAGGCACCTTTCAAATTGTCAAAGACGGCAAACTAACCGAGGACTTCTTGATGGAGTTGGCGTTGGAAGCGGGAGCGGACGATGTGATTGAGTCCGAAGAGGGTTTTGAAATCGTCTGCGCTCCCGAAGCGTATCCGGCGGTTTCCGATGCGTTAACGAAAGCAAAAATTGAACCGGTCGATTCGCAACTCGGCTTGCAGGCGAAGGACACAGCCGAAATTACCGATGAAGAGACCGCCCGGCGGGTTCTTAAACTGATGGATATGCTCGATGACCACGATGATATTCAAAAAGTGTCATCGAATTACAGTATCCCGGACGAACTGCTGGAAAGGTTAGAAGATGAATGATGACGGCGCAAATCAGGACTTCCTAAATTCGTGGCAGCCGGGCGAACCGATACCGCCGGAGTACAAGGAACACCGCAAGCAGTTAAAGAAGTTTCCGGGAACGGAATAGTTTCGCGGTATCCGTTCACGCTTCTTTTAATAATGTAGGTGCAGGGATTTTGTCGAAAAAGTTTTTGGTGCATTCCTGCAAGAACTCCATCACGCTGCGTCCCTGCTGTTGACACGTTTGCAACA
>JAISJZ010000080.1 GCA_031261125.1 Planctomycetaceae bacterium
AGAAAAACTCGTCCTCCCTATTGCGTATTTTTTTTTTGATAGAATATGGGGGGTTAATAGAGGTTCCCTTAACTTGTTCGGCTACTTTTATTATTGCCACAAGTTCTTGTTTCGTTGCACCGGCTCTTTCCGCATTACCCCACGCAAAATATAAATGTTGGGCAACATCGCCGATATTACGTGTTGCCTCTTCTACTGATGTTTCATAACCGGATTCCAAAAGAGCCTGCGATAGACTTTCTGAAGGATGACACTATATCAATCCCACAGTATTACAATTTGTTGTAATAGGGAGTCAAGTATGTAGTTCCCTAAAATTAAATCGGGCAAAGACGGTAAAGGGACGCAGTAATAGACAAAATTGATGTCAGCCCTTTGGGTTAAATAGTCAATCTGGTTTGCATTTTTCTAATAATATGCTAAAATAGGCAACGTAAGTATGTTGTACTGACAAAATTCGTTCTCGTCGAGGTTAAAATATGCTGCGGCAAGACCCCCTTCGGAAAAAACGCTGTGAACTGAATCTGACCAGCCGGTTCCAGACACAAGAAAAATTAAACGCCTTCCGTGAGCCGGAAAAGGTACAGAATACGGCGGAGATTGTCAGCCCAAGCCGCTTACGGCAGGATACGCAAAACGCCGTGCTTGAACCCGTCCAAAATAAAAATACCGGCGGTACTGTTCCGCAACGGTTAAATAACGATGCCGGATTAGTCATTGATGATTTACAACAAGCCGTTGAAGCAAACGAAACTGCGCTGCGGTGTCTGCGGCGGATTCAGCAAGACCTGACCCCCGGTAACTCATTCCGTTCCCGCAACGAAGAGCAAATCAATGAAGTCCGGGCGGTGTTCCGAAGTATGCCGGCGTTTCAGGCGTTTCAGGAACAGCAGGAAAAAGAGCAACGCCTTTTGCAACTCCGAATGCTGCGGGACAGTACCTTTTCCGAAACGCAGCCGCTATTGCTCTTCCCGCGCCCGGTCCCTATTGTCAGCGGGGAAAACCATTTCCCGGCAACGGTACCGCCGGCGGTATTTACGAACTATTACGTTTGGTATGAAGGAAACGGTATTGCCGTCAATCCCTGCGGTTCGTTTTTTGACGATTTTTACCGGTTAGGCGGTACGCTGGCGGATATTCAACTCATTATGTTCACGAAACCGCTGCGGACATCAGCACAATTTCTGAAAAACGTCTTTGAACCATATTACCGGAAAACGAAGCCGGAACGTCCGGTTACGGTCTGTGTACCGGCAGCGGAACTCGACGGATTCAAAAAAATGTTCGATGCGCCGCCGGTACTGCCCATTCAGGTAGAACCGGATTTGTACAACAGTGCCGTTAAATCGTTGAACATTACAGTTCAAAACGATGCTGCTCAGCAAGCGAAGGTTATCCTGTTCCAATTCGGCGATACCGGTTCGCTGCAACTGGTTGACGCGGTTGGAACGGACAAAACACTCCCGCCGGAATTGCCGGTTCAAAAGGCAACAGTAACCGTTTTTGCGGTTCAAACACCGGACGATTTGTATTGGGCGGCATCGCAGGCAAAACGGAGTACGTCGTCTTTGGCACTGTTTGATGACAGCGCACTGATTACGCCGCCTTTGGCAACTTGTTTGAGTACCTATTTGGGCAACACCGCCCGCTGGGTGCCGATTGATTCTTCTTTGGTATGCGATGTGCCGAAACACCGGTTTTTAGATGCGGTGAAAGCATTTGATTCCGACAGCGACTGCTGGTCGGACTTTAGTACAATTTCTTTTGCGGGGGATTCGCCGGCGGAACGTTATTATTTTGCCCAAAGCGGACAAGACCGGTTCGCCGCCGAACGGCAGGAGATTTTAGAATCGTTCCGTTATCATCTGCATCGAAGGAAAGGACTATACTTCGCTTAATGCGGTGTATAGAAACAAACAACTGTCAGGCATTATCCGAACAACCGGTAATTCGTGAATAGGCGTTTTGCAAGGTACAGCCGTTCAATCGGGGAAAGAGGGAATAACAAGAATGTTTTTTTCTTTCATTGCGGACTGCTCTTTGATAATCCGATACTTCCCTTATCAGAGGTGAAGCATTTCCCGTTTCCTGTTTCCTATTGTCCCGATGGAAGATAATGCGTTGATACTTGATTACGATACAGCGGCGCAGAATGTTCAGTCGCCGTTGGAAACGTATCTGCGTGATATAAACGCTACTGTTCTTCTTACGCAGGAAGAGGAACAGCGTTTGGCAGTGGCAATCGGCGAAGGAAGTATGGAAGCACGCGACAGGATGGTTCGGGCGAATCTGCGGCTTGTCGTGAACATCGCGCGGGGATACACCGGAAAAGGATTAGGATTGCAGGACTTAATCGAAGAAGGGAATTTGGGACTCCTCCGCGCCGTAGAGGGATACGACCCGGCAATAGGAACCCGGTTCTCCACTTATGCCAGTTATTGGATTAAGCAATCTATCAAACGTTCGCTTATCAACTCGGCAAAGACGATTCGGATACCGGCGTATATGGTGGAACTACTGTCGAAATGGCGGCGGGTAAATATCCGGCTGTCCGAAGAACTCGGACGGTCGCCGACACCGGAAGAGACCGCACGGGCTTTGGGACTGCCCCGCAAGAAACTGCCGATTATAAAAAAAGCGATTCTCATCAATAATTTGATGCCGCAGACCGACCAGCCGGAAAACGGATGGTCGTTGAGTGAAATGGTGATGGATGAACGGATGCGCAGTCCCGATGAAGAATTGCTTGCAAGTGATAATTTGAAGTTTGTTCTTGAACAACTGGAATTGATGAACGAGCGGGACTCGACCGTATTGAAGATGCGATTCGGTCTCGGCGGTTATGACCCGCTGACGCTCAAAGAGGTCGGTGAACGTCTCGGGCTCACGAGGGAAAGAGTCCGCCAGATTGAAACCGATTCTCTTGCGTTGTTGGCGGACTATCTTGACGGTGTCCGGGTTCCGATGCCGATACCGATACCGCGGGTTGCCGCCGCGGGGTAAATAAGGAACGTATCCGTTCACGCTTCTTTTAGTAATGTAGGTGCAGGGATTTTGTCGAAAAAGTTTTTGGTGCATTCCTGCAAGAACTCCATCACGCTGCGTCCCTGCTGTTGGCACGTTTGCAACA
>JAISJZ010000126.1 GCA_031261125.1 Planctomycetaceae bacterium
ATCCTTCCGGTTCGTACTGTGAATCAAGCCGCTGCATTTCAATCCACGCCCCCGGCGGCATTTCATTCGGGCGAAGACGCTGCAACACCAGCGCGGACGGCAGTTGTTCCGAAACGCCGTACTCAAAAGCAGCGCGGACGGTTTGATACTGCGCCGGTTCCGGGGCAGCAACAGGAACTGAACGGAGATGTGTATTAACAATACGATACTCCAACTGGTACGGCGATTTGAGAAGCACTTTTCCTATTTGCGGCGAAGCGGCGGAGACCGCGGCGAGCGGTACCTGAAAATTTTCCGACAATGGCAGCGTTGCCGACGCATTGATACGGAACGGCGAATTCTGCGGCGACATCAAACGGATTTCCCACATTTCGCTGCCGTCCGGTACAAGTTCCGCTGCGGGCAATTCCTCTTGTTCTTCCGCTGTCAGAATCCGGGACTGTACCGCACCGATATTGCTGTTCCAGATGACCTGCCTGCCTGCTCCAAAACGGACATAAATCTGCGACACTGCCGAATCAACGGGTCGGCACTGTATATCGCAGGATAACGTCAATTCATTGTCGTGAACCGTCAATGTTTCCGTTATATCGGCAGCGAAATTCGGTTTCAGGCGTGAAACAGCAAACGGAATCTTTCGGCTTGCAGTGTCAAGTAAAAGCACGGTTCCTTGCGGTACATCACTGAAACTTTGAGACAACCGAACATTAGCGGCGGTGTCTTGTTCCGGCGGCGGAACCGGTGTGCGGTATTGCAGATGAAACGGCGGCAGCAGTTGAACGGCTAAAAAATGTGTTCCTTGTTTTTGAATTTCCGGCGCAAGCGGACTGATTTGACCAATGGTGTGTTCTTTTTCGGTGTCAAACGGACAGCGTCCGATAATACGGAAGCGAAGCGTTTGTTTCGGCAGCAACGGCTGTTTGAGTTGCAGCGTTAAGGCGAGGGAGGATGGGTGAGACGTGAGCGAAGAAGTTTGTACTTCCCAAAAGGCAATTTCATTGCCGTCATTTGTTTTACCCGATTCGGTTTGCCGGTAAATACTTTTGACAGAGTCAATGTTCCACTGCGGCGGCAGCGGCAGCGTTAATTCGTAACAACTTCCTTCGCCGACGGCGGCATCGACCGTAACGGTTCCCTGAATATCGCTGCTGCCGAGAATAATTTGAGCAGCACTGCTGTACGAAACAGCCGGTTGTACATCGCTGATAAACACGGAAACGGCAGCGTCCGGTTCAAAAAATTGAAAGGTGCAAACATCGCGGTCAGTTCGTTCCGCCGAAGTTCCTGGAGAAATCCGTATGGCAGCGGGAGCATCAACCTCTGTAATTTTACAGGGGTGCTGTACAACGATATGGCAGCGGGTTTCTTGCCAAAAGACATTATCAGAAACAATACGGATACGGGGCAACTGCCGCGGGTTCCGCTCATCGGCGGCGGCGATTGCCCGAAGCGTTAGGTCCCGCTGTTCCCCTTTGGGAACGCCGGACAAGTCGACCGTGATACCCGTACCGGACGGCAAATCATCGGAATAATCCGGTGTCCACGCAACCCGTTGGTCGCCGTAAAGAATTTCGACAATCCGCAGCGACGGGTCTAAATCAAGTGACAGTCCGCTGATTCGGACATCGGCTTTGTCAAATACAAATGAAGAGCGGACATCGGTACCTTGCGGGGCAATGTTATAGACCAGCGTTTGCCGGACACCGGTTTTGCATTGTTTTGATGTTTGCTTTTTATTTGGTAAAATTGTCAGCACAGATGTATTTTGCCGACCAAAGAAAATGCGCCAATCACGGGTACCGGGAGACGGGGGCAGGACGATTCCTCCCTGTAGGGACGGGGTCATTGTTTCCGGCAGTGTCAGTCGCAATTCGGCGGCGGGACACGGCGGCATAGTGAAATCGAAGACCGTTCCCTGCGGTGAATGAAGCCGGCTGCGCAGCGACCAGCGGAAACGGACGGTGCTGTCCTTCCCTGATTCAAGCGAGTCCGTCCAAAAATTGAACGGCAAATTAGCGGCTGGGAATGAGGGGGAGGAGTTCTCACCGCGTATCTTTAATTCGCCGGTACCGTGGACGAGTTGTCCGCTTTCTAACTCGGCACAGAGAATAATTTGCGTGAACGGACTGTCCGGCAGTGCCGCTGCCGGTTCTTTGATGGAAAGAAGGGCAACCCATTGTTCAAACTGTTCTCGATTGAACTGAATATACTGTCCCTGTCCGTAGGGCCAATCGTCAATCCGGTCAAGCGGTGCAAGCCAACGCCGAAAAGAAACCGAAGAGGCGGCGGCAGGGACTTCCGTTTGCGCAAATACCGGACAAGCAACGGACAGCACTGTCATTGCGACAAACAGCAATAATGCAGAATTATGAGAATTCGGAGGAGGGGCGGGAAGCGGTGTTGCAAACGAAAGATTTTCTGCTGCAATCTGTTCAGCATTTGTATCGTTCTTAACCTCCTGTCCCTTATTTGCCATCGTATCGGATTCGTCGTCCATCACTACGGAATATACTTCGGACTGTTCGGCATCCCAAACCCTTGACGGCGGCACCACCCATTTTTCGTTCCGATAAACAATCCGGTACAAATAACCGGCTCCAAACAACAACAACAGCCCGAACGACGATGCTTGAAGCATCAGCAGTACCAATGCCGGTCGGTAACACAGCACCGCAAAAAAGCAGACGAGCAGAATAAAAAGGGAACCGGTATAACGGGTTTTTGGAAAATAAATTACCGTCAGTCCGACAGCCAGCATACAGGCACTTGACAGGAAAATGATGATCGCACGGTTCATTACATAGAGCGATGACCGGTTCGGCGGATGCAAACTGCTGAACAGATATTGATTTGTTTCCGCCGGAGCGGTGTCGTTTTTCAGAAACTCATCGCCGAATCCGATGTCCTGCCGGTGCAGTGCCGGAACACGTCCGAAGAACAAATTATTCCACGCCCAGCGGTACTCTGCCGACCAGTTCGCCGGAACATTGATAATGTGTTCGTTTTGCGGCAAAATCACCTGCCAGTATTCACATTCCAGAAACGTATCCGAACTTGCCGAATCAACCCCCGGCATATTCAATTCCTGTACGCTGCTTGTCATCTCGCAGGGAAAGCGGTACATCACATCAACGGCAACCGGCGTGTTCTGTTGAGCAGCGGTAATCGGAACCGTCAATTCGCCCTTGGCACTCATTTCTGCACGCACCGGTTTGCGGTTAACGTAGGTGAACACTTTCTCTTTCACTGCCTCCGGCGGCAAACGGAGGACAATCGAATTCCGGCTGGTATTCACCCTGTACGTTCCGTGGTCGGCACGGACGGTACCGGTCAACCGTGTTGTCAGCCACGCTTTGTCAATGACCGTTGTTCCGAACGCGTCGCGGTCAGCCGTCCGAAAAAGCATAGAAATCCCGTTGGCGGGCTGAACTGCCTGAAATGCCGTTTTTGCCTCCGCTGCCTGCGGTTCAACCATTTTCCATTGATTTTCACTGCCGTCCCGCAGCGTGATTTGTGAACCGTCCGGTATTAACATTTCAACCCTGTTGTCCGTAATTTGCGCATCCAGCGGACGGATGAACGACAGCGAAAACGGGGCGGATAATGCCCGTTCGACCGGCACCGGCGGCACGGAATAACGAAACATCAGTTGAAATTTGAATTGCGTATCCGGTAAAAGAACGAACTGTACGCTGCCGCCGTCCGGTATATCTGTGCCTTCGGGACTTCCTTTCCGTAAATCAAGAATCTTATTTGTCAGTTGGACCTGTATGCCGCCGTTTTCCTCTAATTCATTCGGAATGAAGAAATACAATTTATCCGTCGGCACATACGATATGTCGTAAGAAATGAGTTGCTCAACTTGATGTTCCTGCTGATTCAGCCGGATTTGCGTAAGAACGGCAGCGGCGGTCTTTTGCCGATGATACCGAATATCGGCAGCAAAAACAGATTCCTCCGGTTCTGTGCGGTAAAATAACGGTTCCTGCTGACGTTCCGGCAGTTCGATGCGGAAGGTCATCACCCGCCGGTTCTGGCGGGTTAAACCGATGCTCCCTGCCGGCACAGCCGGCAGTTCCCCGACGGATGTTTCTTCGACAGGCAGCACTTCGACATTGTCGTCCGGCACGAACACTGCCGATGCGGACTCGCACCACGTTGCCGCCGGTTTCGGCAGAGGAATCGACAGCCGGTCTTTTTCTTCTTCCTTAAACGCCGGAATCCGGCGGTATGCTTTCAATTCAATTTCAAAATTGCCGTCGGTCGGCGCACGCAAAGGAATCGTCAGTCGTCCGTCTTTGTTTTGACTGACACTGACCGTATCGACGGTACCGGCGGGTTTGATTTCACCGCTCCACGTCCAGCCGGGCAAATCCACGCTCAACTGTTCCGTTTTGGAACCGAGAACAATGTAGGAAAGCCGCGCTGTCAAAGCAAGCATTCCTTTGTTGATGAGAACCTGATATTCCGGTTTGACATTGATGCGGGTCTCCGGCGCAATCAGTTGGCAACGGAGCAGGAACGGCTGCGACGAGAATTTGAATCGGGGAACATTTCCTTCCGACGGGGCGGTCGGCGTACCGATTTCCGGTGTTTCGGAACGGCGAATCCAGCGGACGGTTTCCCAATTCGGTCGGCGGTCAGGCGGAATCGACACGGACAACACTCCGGTCTGCCGGTCGGCTTCAAGAATCTCGAAACCCTCAATATCGCGGCGGGTTTCCATATCCTGATTAAACTGTTGCGATGCCCGAATCCGCAAGTTCAATTTACCGGAAACCTTGCGAGGCAAACGAATCTCAATGAGGGAAGAGTGGTTCTCCTCTCCTTTTATTTCCCGTGTTTCACTCCAAGAAAAATTCTCTACAGCGGCGGTTCTGTCCATCAATCCTTTGTCGAGTGTTGCTCCCTGCGGCAAGCGGACGTGAAACCGGTCGAATTCCCCGGACGGACTGCGGATAGACAACATTGCGTCATAA
The DNA here is from genome assembly GCA_031261125.1 of Planctomycetaceae bacterium. Taxonomy (GTDB): domain Bacteria; phylum Planctomycetota; class Planctomycetia; order Pirellulales; family Thermoguttaceae; genus WRKP01. The sequence goes on from JAISJZ010000126.1 coordinate 4,980, forward strand.
ACGGCGGACTTGACATCCAACTGAACTTTTATCAGCGAATCTTCAACAAAGAGAATCGGATGTCCGGCAGCAGTTTCCGTTTTTTTCTTCTGCCACGACAGTTCAAAATCCGGTTTCAAACCAAGAATGTCTAACTGCGTTCCTGCCGATGATTCTTTCAATTCCAGCAATGCTCTTTGTGAAACGGTTGCCGTGATGTTTTTCGCCGGAACATTTAGTTGAAATTGCGACCGGACTGCCTGCGGAAACGAAATACTTAACTTGTTCTCATCGCCGCCGATACGGGTTAATGGAAACCAAAGCGTAAATTCCAACATACCGGCGACGTTCTCCGGCGTTTTTTCTGTTTCCGCTGTCGGTTCCGTTGTCGGCGGTCCGGCGTTCTCTTCCGTTTTTTTTGTTTCCTCCGTTTTGACAACGGCAACGTATTGTCCCGTTCGGGCATCGACACTCAATTCAAACTGACCGGAACCGGTATAACGAAATGTTTGCGGCTGGGGTGTAATTCCCTCTTTCAAACCGAGCGGAATCTGCACTGTCCGGCCGGCAGGCGTTGTCCAAGTGATTTTGAATCGGACTTCCGCCCGGTCATTGACGGCATTTCCTTCGGCATTGACTTCTTGCAAGACGAAGTCCGGCACTGCATTTTTTCGTTGTTGCAGTTGAAACTGCCAAAAATCGTCGAGGGATTCCAAATGCCAACCCTGCGGCAGATGGATGATGCGTTTGCCTTCGTTGTTGAATACGACAATCGGGTCGAGCGGTGCTTGCCGGACTTGCACTGGTACCGTATCGGAAACCGGTTCTTTGTTTAGTTTCGGCGTTTCGATTGTTTCCCGCGGCACCGGCGGTGCGGCGAACGGCGCAGTTTGAGCCGCCGCTTCTGCTGCGAAACAGAGGACGAACAGTACGAATGCCGACAATGTCCGACGAAAACAAAAGTCCATACCGGCATTATATCAAAACGCAAACGGAAAAACAGGGGCGTTGACGGTTCAACCGCAATCGGTAGAATCAAGGGACGTTTCTTTATTCTCTGCCCCGTAATCCCCTTCTTATGCCGTTTCCACAATTCGACCGAAGACAACTTAAACTGAAACCCATTGCTGAACGGATTCACGACTTGGATTTATCCGTTATGCAAACCCCGGATGCGGCATCGGCGTTCGACCATCCGTCGCTGGACATTTTGGCACAGCGGATTCGGCAGGCAAAAGAACGCCGCCGCACCGTCCTGTGGATGCTCGGAGCGCACGTTCTCCGTACCGGTAATGCCCCGATTCTTGTCCGGCTAATGGAACAAGGATATATCACACACTTCGCTCTGAACGGTGCTGGTGCCATTCACGATTTTGAATTTGCCCTCATCGGAGCAACGACCGAAAGCGTCGCTAAATACATTTCCGAAGGACAATTCGGACTTTGGAACGAATCCGGTAAAATCAACGAAGCGGCGAAAGAAGCGTACCGGGACGGCATCGGGTTTGGCGAAGCACTCGGCAGAATGATTGACAAAGAAAATTTCCCGCACAAAAAATACTCGCTTTTATGGAATGCGTACCGGCTGAACGTTCCGGTAACGGTTCACGTCGGCATCGGTTGCGATTTTATTCACGAACATCCCAACGCGGACGGAGCGGCACTCGGACAAGCGAGTTATACCGACTTTCTGATTTATACGCAGAGCATCACGAATTTGGAAGGCGGTGTGTTCTGCAATTTCGGCAGCGGCGTTATCGGACCGGAAGTTTATCTGAAAGCGTTGTCGATGTCCCGGAATGTTGCACACCAACACGGAAAGCGGATTACGCATTTCACAACGGCGGTGTTCGATTTACTGCCGCTCGAAGGCAAGAAGGTTGACGAAACGCCGCCGAAGAGCGACCCGCGGTACTATTTCCGACCGTGGAAGACGATTTTGTCCCGCACCGTTTCCGACGGCGGTGAAAGTTTTTACATTGCCGGCGACCATCGGGAAACGGTACCGGCACTGGCAAAGAAAATTACTGTTTAGGCGTTAAACTCCGCACTTCCTCAAACGTCAACGCGGGGCGGTAATCCGGGGCATCTTTGAACTTCACATTCTTCTTGCCCCAGTACGACGGATAAAACGGCGCACTGACATCGAGCCAATTTGTCAGCGTCAACTTTTCAGCATCGGAAAGTTTTACGTCTTTGTGTGCTTCAATTAACAACGGCGGCATAGCCGCTCGGTTGAATGATGTGCCGCACAACCACGCCGCAAGCGGACTGCTTAACGCACCCGTCTGATACGGCGGGATGTACTCAATACTCAACGATGCTGCATCTTCGTTCCGCAGTTTCCGATTGCCGAGCAACTGATATTTCCTGTCCAACTGTACCAAATTGTTGTACGAAACACTGAATACGCCGGAGTCCTCGCCGCGTAAATCTAATTTTGCTTTTTCGCCGTTATGACATTCAACACATTTTTCGTCCCAAATCGGCTGTATCTGCCTGGCGTAATCGAACGTCATTTTGCCGCCGTTTTCCCCAAAAACGGGGCTGAACGGCTGTGCCGCCGGTACGGAGTACGAACGGGTTAACGCTTTCAGGGTATTAGTGTTTTTCGGCGGTGTCCTATCCGGCGTTTCGTGGCAGCCGATACAACTGCGGGTTTCGCCCGGCTTGTAATTAACATAAGTCCGCTCCGTTTGGACTGCACAGAAATCCTTGTCCAACGCTTGGAAGTAAACCGCTTTATCAGCAGGGACAACAAAGTTTGCACTGCCGTCTTCCTCGACCGGTACGATGCCGTGCTGCACCTTCGGACTTAAAAAGCCGTCGCCGACGGCAGAGTGCGCCATTCCGTTCGTATTGCCGTCTGCCCGCGCCGCCCAGGGACGCGGCAACTGTTCTAAAATCCGCAGATACTTGATTTCACCGCGTTTGACATTATCCATACCGGCATAGACATCCGTTACCACGCACCTCGCTAACCCCTCTTCGGCAAGTTTGCTGTCAATCGGCATCCCCGTCGGCACCGGCGGCTTCGTTCGGGCAACTAACGGATACGCTTCCCAGAGCGACACCGTAGGGTCTTTCAATAGCGGTATATCGTTTCCTTTGCCGTCCAGCAGCACAAGTTGATAACCCTTCAAATCGTCCCACGGCAGCCCCTTTGGTTTCATTGACGCAATGAACAATTCCGAAGACAGCGGATACGGATTACGGAACAGCCGACCCGGAACGCCGTCTTTGTTATAAACATATTTGCCGTTTTCATCTTTGAAATGAAAACCGTCGTGTGCCAACGCTCTTACGTCATCGGTAATGAACGACATTGACGATTCGCTCCGCAGCTGTTTGGCGGTATCAACGACAATGACTGAACCGAGTGCGTTGTTTATCCAGTGCGACGAACCGAGAAACACGATTTTGTTCGGTTCATTCGGAATGACACGGGCTTGAATTTTTGTTTCGGGAAACGTTATCGTGTTGCCGTAAACTTCGGCGGAACCGGTGCCGTCGGGATTCATTGCCCATAACGCTTTACAGTTTCCGGCGGCTTTGTCAACGTATTCCCAGCGGTGATATAAGATACGTCCGTCGTGCATTACCGTCGGCGTTGCTTCGGATAACGGCGAAACGGTCAACGGGTGCAGACCGCTGCCGTCGCCGTTCATTCGGTACAGATTCTTTGTTGTGAAACAATCGCTGGAATCACACAGAACGCTGAACTGACACCGGGTCGAAACAAATGCAATGCCGCCGTCGGGCAGATAACACGGATGAATGTCGTCCGTTCCGTGATGATAGCCGCGCCGGTAATTTTTTACGAGTTCTGCTTCGCTTTCCGGCGAAAATGTCAACTGCTTCAAGCCGGTACCGTCAACATTGATTTCGTAAATCCGGTATCCTTCATCGTTGCTCTTCTTGAAATCGAACACGATTTTTGCGGCATCGAAAGACAAATCGAACCAGTTAACAACGCCGTTTGTCAGCGAAGAGACCTGCTCCGTAATTTCCCGCACCGCTCCTGTTTTTAGATTAACGGCGCAGATACCGCCGCCGGGTGTCCACCGGGAATTGATAAAGTCCGTATAAACGTGATTAGATGTGAATGTTGACCGCCGAATAAAAAGCAACTCGTCAATGCCTTTGTCAAGCAATTTCTGTGCGGCACCCTCATTCAATTCAAACTTGACTTCGTTGACAGGCGGTATGACGGGCGGCGGTGCTTGCAGTGTTTCTGCCGGTTTATAATTCTTCGTGTATTCCTCTTTGCCCGGCAGTTTGAACGGTGTATTACGAATGTGAAACGTTACCGTTCCGCGTCCGCTGCCGCTGTCCAAGCCGGCTTTTGTTTCAAACTTTACGAATTGAGAGCCGCCGGCTGTGTCAGCGGTCAATTTGTAATGCAGTTGCGACGGGGCGTGCGCCCAAATACCGAACTCGTACTCCGTACCGGCAATCGACAGTGGTTTGCCTTGATGATTTTTATTGACAATCGGCATCCCCCAACCGGTGATACTGTCCGCAATCCTTAAGTCCGTCAACTTTGTCGCGTTACCGTCCTTATCGTACAGCACCGGTTCCGCCCAAATCGACTGGTCGGAATCGTAGGAGTCGCCGCCGTAATTGACGGCAAGATATAAATCATTCACACCGGTAATGTCTGCCGTGAGCGTTATTGCTTTCGCATCGGCTTTAACGACACCGGAGTCAACCGGCTTGAACGGTTCGGCATTAACAGTGCCGATGAACAGCACAAACAGAACGGCAGCAATCCGCAACATTGGTAATCCTCCGAAAAGAGAACACGGTAAAAACCCCGCTCATTGTACCGTAAATGCAAACGGAAAAATAGACGGCGAAACCGCTATAATGCCAACTGCTGTTCAATTTTCACGGCAGGACTGACATCAACCGTCAGTGTTTTCGTATCCGCTTGCACTTCGACTTCGAGCGGTGTCGTGTTCGGACGATTAAACTCTGGTTTTACGAGCGAATAGACGTGAATTTTTGCTTTTAGTTTCGCCGCCGCATTCTGGTCGTTGTTTGCAGATGCCTGTTCCCACTCTTTCATTCCGTCGGCATTTTCTTTCATCACCACGACCTTGAACTTGCCGAGCGGTGCGCCGGGATAACCGTTCGTCCGCAGTTGCGCTTTGCCGTCTGCGTCCGAACTGCCGCCGATAGCCCATATTCCGGTATCGTCGGGATAACGCAACGTTACCGCAGCATCAGCCAAGGGCTTGCCGTCCTGCGTTACTAAAACAGAGACAGGATACAGTTTCGGAAACCCGTCTGGATGCTTTTCGCCGCAGCCGGAAAGAAGTACCAAAACGGACAGAGCGAAAAAACAGTTTCTAAACATTGTGAATAGTTAAAAGTTAAAAATTACCTTCCGGGGATATTACCAGCCGCGGAAGCAAGCCCGCGGCTGTTGCAGAACTCATTACGGAGCGGCAACGCTTTCGCCGCCCATCGGGGTTCCCAGTGCGCCCCAAACGCCGTAGTTGCTCCCGCCGGAATTCACTCTCGACGTGTCGCCGGTTTCCTGCGTACCGCCCTGTGTCAGGTTCAGATTTCCGGTGTTGATTGTTTCGGAAATGAAATGAATGCTTCCATCTATGTACAAGACCTGTACACCGCCGGGGTGATAACTCGTTGCTGAAAACGAGCCCCAGCCGTTGCCTCCGCCGGCGTTGGAATAGTAGCAGGACGGCGAATTCGGAGGAAGTGCCGTGTTAAAAACGTCATTGCCGGAACGTCCGTCGCCAAAGATATGACCGCCCCAAGTTGCTGACGCGTTTTGCAGCGTCCGTTTATCTCCCGGCACCGTTGCGTTGTTCAGACAGTTTGCCGGATAGACGAAACCGCCGCTGTAGGGAGAAGCCGTCCCGCCGCTGGTATAGCCGGAGAGTGCATTCCTGTCCGGGTTGGCAGAATCTATAACACCGCCCCCCAAACCTGCTTGTGAAGTTACGCATTTTTCACTGAACCCGACCGTGTTGCTTGTTCCGTCCGAAGCGTATTCAATGCCTTTGAAGTGCATATGGGAAAACATACCGCGGGAGCCGGTACGCGGATTGCCGGGATACGGTGCATCCGGCGATTCGGTACAGTTCCACATCCCGTCTCCCAATGAATAACGGTAACTGTACCGGCAAGTACGGGAACCGTTATTGGTGATGTAGTTGGACTGGAGTTGTGCTTCGCCGTCTGACGGGCAACGGAACGCCGGAAACGGACCGACCAAAAATTGCTGCGTTTCTGCTGACCACGGTAGAAGTGAAAAAGAAAATTGCCGGTCAAGTGACTTAATTCCATCCCAAGCGGCTTGACCTTCAATAAACGGCAGAATGATGACCCGGACAGAGAACCTCCATTCACCGCCTACATACGGGTCGCCGCTCGTAGCGACAGGTATTGTACCGTCATTTCTGCGGACACCGGCTGACTGCGAGCCGGCAGGGAAACTGCCCATTGTGTCGTGATAGTTGTGCAGTGCCAGCCCGATTTGTTTCAGGTTATTGCTGCACTGCATCCGCCGGGCTGCTTCGCGGGCTGCTTGGACGGCTGGTAAAAGCAAAGCAATCAAAACGCCGATAATGGCGATGACAACGAGCAACTCGACGAGGGTGAAACCATAGCGCAAACGGATTTTCATTGGAGTTCTCCTATAAAAAAGGGTGAAACAAAAAAGTAATCAACGAAAGAATGTGAACCGAACGAGAAGGAAGAAGCGGCAAAATTTACGCGTTTTTCGCGTTGTGCAGTTTGCCCCCCCCACCCAATTTAACATTTAGGCGGGATAGAAAAAGAAAAAGGAATGAAAGCGCAAATTTAACTGACATACTCCACATTATACTCGTCTGAAACAAAAAGTCAAGGGGTAAAATAAAGCAAATAAAGCAGGGGCTTAATTCAGCGTATTTTTAACCGAGTACCCTTTGGAAATCCGGTTTTGATACGCAATGAACAACTCGGCGATGATACCCATCGACAGAAGTTGTCCGCCGAACAGCAGTGCCGCCACGCCGTACAGCACCGCCGGTCGAT
>JAISJZ010000130.1 GCA_031261125.1 Planctomycetaceae bacterium
GTCCCGATTTGAACTGCCGACCAATCTGCACCTTGCCCCGGAAAATCGAATTGATTCAAAAATTCGGCATTGATGCAATGTTCGTGCTGAAAACCAATGAACAATTATTATGGCAAGCGGCAGAAACATTTTTTACCGAAACCTTGAAAGAAAAACTGTCAGCAAAGATTCTCATCGAAGGCAGCAATTTTTCGTTCGGCTGGAAACGCAGCGGTAATGCTGAATTCCTTTGCCGCACCGGACAACAAGCAGGTATTGAAATCGAACTCGTCGAACCCATCGAACAAGACGGTAATCCCGTTTCCAGCAGCATCGTTCGCCGGCTGCTGCAAAACGGAAACGTCGAAAATGCGAACCGCTTACTGACGGAACCGTATCAACTGACCGGAACAGTTGCCGTCGGGCAGCAGCGGGGCAGAACACTCGGTTTTCCGACGGCAAATCTGGAAGACGTTGAAACAATTATTCCGCTCGGCGGCGTGTATGCATCTGCCGTCAACGTCGGCGGACAGCAGCACCTTGCAACAACACACATCGGAAGCAACATCACATTCGGACAAGCGGAACCAACCATTGAATCGTTCATTCACAACTTCACCGGCGATTTGTACGGCAAGCAACTGAACGTTGTTCTGTACTCCCGCATCCGCGGCAGTCAAAAGTTTGACAGCGTTGATGAATTAGTTGCCCAAATGGAAAAGGACGTTGAGTCAACCTCGTGCCGCTGCTGAATTATTCCGCAACGAACATTTCATCCGGTTTAATGTTTAACTCTTCGAGAACGTCAAGCGACCGTTTCAATTCTTCCTTATGGTCATCGTGATTGTTGCGTCCAATCGAGAGCAACGCTCCCTTCTTCCGTGCTAATTCGATAAACGAATTCTTCGGAAACTTCGACGGGGACTGTATTTCCAACGCCACGCCGTTTTTGATTGCCGCATCAATCAATTTGCCCATCCGTTCAGTATTCCAGAATTCATCGTAATACTTTTCCACCCGCGGCGGCAGATATGTCGGGTTTGCCAAAATGTCAACCGGTTCGTTCACAACTGTTAAACAATGCTCAAAGTACCGGTTCAGCCACGCTTGCGGGTCTTTGATTTCGTATTCGTCTTCAAGCCAAAGTTTCTGCGGTTTGCCGTTTGGTTCGAGTGCCATTATCATTGTGTCGGCAAGAACATAATCAATTTGTTTTGCGTTTTCCTCCGACATTGTTTTGTACCAGTCCCTGTCGTTGACCTGAATACCGATGAGCAGCGGGAACCGTTTGGCATCTTTGATGAATGCCGCCAATTTTTCGTTATCGGACAGGGGCCATCCGGCACCGGTATTTTCGAGAACACCGCTGCGGATGCCGGTTTTCTTTTCCCAATCGTATGCTTTTTCCGCCGTCATTCCGCCACGGAGGTGGATGTGATAATCAACCAGCGGTACGCCTTTCGCCTTCAAGCGGGCAACCTGCGCCCGCATTTGAGCCGACGGTTTCGGAAAATCTTCGGCAAATACGCAGAACGAAAGAGATAAACAGCAGGCAAAGCAGACAAATAAGGATAGGATTCGCATTAGAGCAGGCGGTAAGAGGTAAACAACGAATGCCGGGCAGTTTAACCGATTTCCTATTGAAAAGCGACTCCCCCCTTTATCAGAACGGCAACATTTGTTAGAATTCCAGTCCGACCGAACTGTTATTATTTATTCCTCAACATTGTTTCAATGCTTGTTGCCGCCTCCACATCTTGTATTCTTAATGCGCCGCTTGCGGACATCCTCGACCGTTTAGCCGATTTAGAATATACCTGCGCCGAATTAGTTATCGGAGAAAACGGTGTGATTAAACCGGAAGAGGTTCTGCCGCAATTCGACAGCATCGTTCATCTTTGGCGGACACAGCGGCGGATTTCGCCCGTTGCCGTTTATTTCGATTTAGACCCGACGGCGGAAAATTATGTTGAACTGTTCCGTAACGTGTGTCAGTTGGCAAAAGCCGTTAAAATTGTTGTGATTACAGTTCGTGCGTCCGTCCCCGGAACGCCGTTTAACGAGGAAATTGAACGCCTGCGGTTTCTGACCAATGCCGCAATGAATCACGGAGTTGTTGTCGGTTTGGCAACGGAATCCGGCCGGCTTGCCGAATCGCCGGACACCATCGGCAGTATTTGTAAAAACGTTCAAGGATTGGGTATAACGCTTGACCCCAGTCATTTTATCTACAATTACCCGAAACCGAAGGATTACGAGTCCATAATGAGCAGGGTTTGTCATCTTCGTTTGCGGGATACGTCGAGTACGCAGTTTCAGACCCGTATTGGGCAGGGTACTTTGGAATTCGGTCGGCTGGTGTTGCAGTTGAACAAGGTGAATTACCGCCGGGCGTTGTGTGTTGACCTTGCTCCGCTGCGCGATGTCGATACCTTTGCCGAGTTGCGGAAGATGCGGCTGCTTCTGGAAAGTTTGTTATGACGGACGAACATTATCATTTTATGCAACTGGCGTTAGCGGAGGCGCGTGCGGCGGCGGACGAAGATGAAGTGCCGGTCGGGGCGGTGATTGTTCATCGGCAGCGCGGTAAAATAGCAGCGGCGCACAATCGGCGGGAACAGTTGCACGACCCGACAGCACACGCTGAAATGCTGGCAATCACACAGGCGGCGGAAGCGTTGCACTCTTGGCGGCTCGACGATTGTACGCTGTATGTGTCGCTGGAACCGTGTCCGATGTGTGCCGGGGCGATTTTGCAGGCGAGAATTCCAACGGTTGTCTATGGTGCGCCCGACCCGAAGGCGGGTGCGGTCGATTCACTGTTTTCGATGTTGAACGATTCCCGACTGAATCACTGCTGCGATGTTTTTTCCGGCATACTGGGCGGTGAGTGCGGAGCGGTACTGACGGATTTTTTCCGCAAACAACGGGCAATGAGAAAGAAATAATATGCCGAATCACTATGACGTTCTCGTTATCGGTGCCGGTCACGCCGGAGTTGAAGCGGCTCTTGCGTCCGCCCGGCTGAGTTGTAAGACCGCTTTGCTCACGAACAACTTGGATACGGTTGCGGCAATGAGTTGCAATCCGGCAATCGGCGGTATCGGCAAAGGACACCTCGTCCGTGAAGTTGATGCCCTCGGCGGCATAATGGGCAGAGCGATTGACGCAGCCGGGATTCAATTTCGGATGCTCAACCGCAGTAAAGGTCCTGCAATGCAAGGTCCCAGAGCGCAGGCAGATAAAAAAGCGTATCAACTGTTTGTTAAACGCACCGTCGAAAATCAGTGCCATTTAGAATTAAGGCAGGAAAACGTTGTCGGCGTTGTCAGCGGCGGTGTACAACTTGATGACGGTTCAATCATTACTGCTGATGCCGTTGTCTTGTGCTGCGGGACGTTTCTTAACGGTTTGATTCACTGCGGCGAAAAACGGATGTCCGGCGGTCGGGCTTCGGAACCGGCAGCATTGGGAATAAGCGAATCGCTCCGTTCTTGGGGCATCGAATTAAAACGGTTTAAGACAGGAACGCCGCCGCGGATTAACGGTCGAAGTATCAATTACGCCAATCTTGCCGAACACAAAGGCGATGACAAACCGGTACCGTTTTCGTTTATGACAGATGTTCCGCCGCAAGCACCTCAACGGCTGACTAACGCCCCCGTTTCCTGCTGGATGACTTACACGAATCCGGCACTGCATCGTTTTATCCGCGAACACTTTCACGAAGCACCGGTGTTCAACAAGCAAATCGAGTCAACGGGTCCCCGCTACTGTCCGTCGATTGAAACGAAAGTTGAGCGTTTCGGCGATAAAGAGCGGCATCAGATTTTTCTCGAACCCGAAGGTCGGAACACAAATGAAGTGTATGTCAACGGCTTTTCCACAAGTTTCAGCAGAGACATTCAGGATAAGATAGTCAGAATGATTGACGGTTTGGAGAACGCCGAAATTATGCGTTATGCCTATGCGATTGAATACGATTATGCTCCGCCGAATCAGTTAAAACTAACATTGGAAACGCGGGCAGTGAGCGGACTGTATCTTGCCGGTCAGTTGAACGGCACAACGGGCTACGAAGAGGCGGCGGCTCTTGGCTTGATTGCCGGTACTAATGCCGCATTAAAAATACAGGGCAAAGAACCGTTTGTTCCCGGACGGGAACAAGCGTACATCGGCGTAATGCTTGACGATTTAATTACGAAGGGTGTTGACGAACCGTACCGTATGTTCACAAGCAGAGCAGAATACCGGCTGCTTTTGCGGCACAGCAACGCCGACAGACGGTTAACTCCGCTGGGCGCAGGTCTAGGACTTGCCGAAAAGGAACGCAGTGAAATGCTGAACAGCAAACTAGCAGAAATTGACACGGTAAATACGGTATTGAATTCAACGCACGATGAACACGGTTCGTTAATGAAGTTCTTATCGAGACCGGAAACAACGTGGGCGCAAATCGTTGAACGGATTCCGGCGTTGAGTGAAATATCGGCACAAGCGGCTCAAGAGATTTGCATCGACGCAAAGTACGGCGGTTATGTCAAGCGGCAGGAAGTTGACATTGAACGCGG
>JAISJZ010000141.1 GCA_031261125.1 Planctomycetaceae bacterium
CATTCAACCGCTCGCGATTGTTGCCCAAATACGTCTGCAACGACACTATCGACTCCTTCTGCTTGCCGTCAAATGCAACACTTGTAAGCAAACTCTCCAATTCCTCATTCACCCCCTCAAAACCCTTCCGCAACAACAACATTCGCGTATCATCAAACCAACGTTGCAATCGCCCTATTCACACTCGGCTTCGGCAACACCCGTGTATCCCATTCGTCCGGCATTGCACTCTTGCCCCGTTCCCAAGATGCGGCGTATCTTTGTCCGGTGCTTTGTTCATCGTACTCAAAAAGCCGTTCGCCGTTTTAAGATGGGCTTGAACGACGGCGATGGGAGAACCGCTATCGGCATTGACGGCGAGTTGAGCCGTCAGGTCATAACCGTTACAATCTTTGAGACAATCGCTGAGGCGGTCTTGTTTCGATGGATGATTTTGGTAATGGAGTTTGCACCAATCGAAGACGTGCAGGACGTAGCCGGTGTCGATTTGTTGTTTCGCAAATTGTTGCAGCGGAAGTCGTGCGTTTCTTACTCATAAGGTTCCTTGAATGGAAAAGGGTTTCGCTCCAAGTTTATACCTTATTCAATGGTCTAGTTTTTGCCGTCCACCGCTAACATCCTACCGCCGTTACTTCGCCTTCTACATTCCAGGTAATCCGCTGTTCCCAAGGCAGTTTTTTGCCCTCACTCCGCCGGTCGAAAATCACAAGGTAACACGGAATTGTTTTGTCAAATTTGTCCCGATACGAAAGTATCTGTTCTATGCCGTCTTCTTTCACATCTTTCAACGTGTCGTAATCGTGAACAAGTTTTACTTCGATGATATATCCCTTATTCGCATATTCAATAAACAAATCCATTCGTCCGCGACCGGCAGCGTACTCACGGTCAATCCGTCCTTCGCCGTTGGTGATTCGTTGCAAAAACGCCATCAAAAGTAAATGCGGAAATGCTTCGGTGTAGTCCGAATTTGATTCCCAAACTTCTGAATGTTTCCGCCAGAATTTTTGAAACTCTTTCAATAGTGAATCCATATCAAGCGAACCGTCTTCTTTTTGCCAACGGAACTGAGGCGGCGGAAGCATATCTTGTGTTCCGAGAGAAATCACTCTCGCTAAAACTTCGCGATAAATAGGATTCGCAACTGTTATCTCCGCCTGACTGCGTGTGACTAATCCCAAATCTAAACATTGCCGGAATCCATCGCTTTCGCTTAACCGTGTATCAATGTTACCCGTTAGCAACGTTTCCATTACATAACGAATATTCGGGTCTTTCAATCGAAATGTAAGTGACTTCAAATGGATTTCCCTATCCAGTATCATTTGCTCGCGGGCTTGGCGAATATGAGCAAGTGTAACCGTTTGATAATCATCTTCGTCAAGAATCTCCATCGTTGCCCGTTTGAACAAATTGTTGACAATCCAAGGTTGCCCCTGCGATTGTTCCCATACATAATCAAGTGCTGCCGGTTCGATTTGTTGTTCCGTTTCTGCGGTGTGCTGATCGAATAAACGGACAATATCTCCCCGTGAAAAATTACCAATCGTTACGGAACGTTCTTTGATATTGAACGGCGAACCGGGATTAAGTGCCTTACCTCCTTTTATAGAAATAAGCCAATCTTCCAAGTCGTGCATACCGACAAGAGCAATCGAAACGGGGAACTTACCGACACCGCGGTCAGCGAAACCGCTGCGAAGTTGACGAAGGAAACTAAGCATTGTTTCCCCTTCGAGAACATCAACTTCATCAAAAAGAACAACAAGTGGTTTGGGGACAGTTTTAGTAGCCCAGTCGGTCAATAGGGAATACAGTATTTGTAATGGATTATCAGACCGAACATCAGGAACCGGTAAATTTTGCTTTTGTGATTGTTCCTGAATGGCTTCGCAAATTGCTGGTAAACCTAATTCAAGTGAAGACCCTTGTCCCGTTTCAATGGTAACGCAGCATACCGCATATTTCCCAGTGTCGTTGAGTTCCTTTGCCCAACTTTGCAGAAATGTTGTTTTACCAGTTTGTCGAGGGGCGTGCAGCGACCAATAGAGTTCATCGCGAACATAGCGGTGCAACTGCGCTCCCTGCAACCGGTCGGCTGGCGGCAGCATATAATGCTTGTCGGGATTACACGGACCCGTTGTATTGAAAAATCGAATCGGACGCTTTGACATTTGTTTTCCTCATAAAACGGAGGGTTCTGACAAAACACTTCATATATTCTACGGGAAATCATAGAAATTTGCAAGACGGCGTTTCTATACAATTAAAAGAGTTATCCGTAAATGCACGGAACTTGTTCAATGTCTGGCGGCATCACTTCGATTCCATACTTTTCGTCAATCACATCACTGTGTCGATTCTTATGGTAATCATACGGCCCATATATCGTACCTTGCAGAAAACATATCATATTCGGTACAAATCTTCGGGATTATAAAATGGGAAACCGTAAATATGCCCAATAAAAACAAAATGCCCCATATCCCATAAACCAGCACCGGCAAAAATAATGTTGTAATCATTAAGGAAACAGCAATCAAAGTTGACGTTCACTGCGTTGTTGATATTTGTTTGGACAAGAAGGACAATTATTTACCGGCGTTATCACAAGACGGCAAAGCGGACAGAACAATTCCGTTTTCACAAGGACAGCGGTTGTATGACGCGGCAAAGGAACCGAAGGAATTTTATGTACCGCCGAAAGGTTCAGATTATCATTCTGCTCCGCTCGGCGAAGAACATCGGATAAAACTTCGGGCGTTTATCGAAAAGAACTTTTCATCCGCTTGTTTGCCGGGCGGAGTTTCGGTAGAATAACACTCTTTGACGGCAGTTTTGTAATGAACTGCGTTCGGCAAACCCTTAATACCCGCGCACCGATGAACACAAAATCATTATTCTTCGGAACACTTTTCTTCCTGCTTTGCGTTGCCGGTCTGTCCGCCGCAGAACCGCTTAAACTTTGGGAAAACGGCGCACCGAACGCAACCGGCTCCGAAGAAAAAGACAAACCGCAAATCAATGTCTTCCTGCCGGAAAAAGACAAAGCGACCGGCACCGCTGTCGTTGTTTGCCCCGGCGGCGGATACGGCGGACTCGCTATCGACCACGAGGGCTGGCAAATCGCTGACTGGTACAATTCGTTCGGCGTTGCGGCAATCGTCCTGGAATACCGGCACAGCGGCAAGGGCTACGCTCATCCGAATCCGCTGCTTGATGTCCAGCGGGCAATCCGCACTGTCCGGTTCAATGCCGGTAAATGGAACATCAAACCGGATAAAATCGGCGTAATGGGTTTCTCCGCCGGCGGACATCTTGCGTCAACTGCCGGAACGCACTTTGAAGACAACAAGAATCCGGCAGACGGCGTTGATAAAGTCAGTTGCCGCCCGGATTTTATGATTCTGTGCTATCCGGTCATTATGTTCGGTTCGTCCTACACGCACCAAGGTTCGCAAAACAACCTTATCGGGAAAAATGCCCCGCAGGAATTGATTGATTATTACTCGAACGAAAAGCAGGTAACAGATAAAACACCGCCGGCGTTCATTTTCTTCACTGATGAAGACAAAATGGTACCTGTCGAGAACGGCGTGCAGTTTTATCTTGCTCTCCGTCAGCACAAAGTACCGGCGGAGATTCATATTTTCCAAAAAGGACAGCACGGGCAGGGTTTGGCGAAGGGCAAACCCGGCAACGAACTTTGGACGGAGGCGTGCAAAGCGTGGCTGAAAAATAACGGGTTCTGATTACACGGCTGCGTCGAACTCTTTCCAAAGTCCGTTCAGGTCGGCCTCTTCCGGTGTACCGGCAAAGCCGACAATGCGGTACCGAAGTTTCAACTCTTCGTTTGCCGCCAGTTCCAACTTAACGTCGTTCGGGAAAAAGTTGCACGGGGTCGGCGAGCAGTTTCCGTAGTCCCGCGTGAACCACGGACAATCGTTGAACAGCGGATGCGGTGCTTTCGACGGACAGAACACCGCCACGCCTTCGACGATTTCCTCCTTTAACCCCGCCCGCTTGCCGTAAAATGCCAACCACTTGGCGGGCTTGCCGAGTGTTTGTTCCTGTCCTTTTGCCCCTTCGGAATTGACAAGAAAGCCGCCGCCTGCCGGTGATAAATCGTGAGCCGACCGCACGCCGAACAAACCGTGATTCGTTTTCTCAACAGTAACCGGCACCAACGCTTTTATGTTGATTTCGGTATCGAGAATGTATCGGCGTTCATCGCGGACTTTGATGACGAAGTGCCGGTTGTCCTCGATAATCGGGTCTTGCGACTGTTCGGGGCGGACCCACAAACATTTGTCCGTAATTTCGGCAAAGTCGGGACCGATTTTGTATTTACCGTCTTCGCTCTTGGTGAACGCCGGTCCCTGCGAAATAATTTGTCCGCGGTTGAGGTTGTCCTGCCAATAGTTTCCGCCGTTAACCCGGTCAAGACCGAAGAAAATCGACCGGTGATGGGGCCACGGTCTTCCGTGTTCCGCTGTGAGGGACAAACCGCTGACCGGTCCCGAAAACGGATAGAAAAACGGATACTTCTGGTCTTGATGCGCCCGGTATGATGTCAGTACCGAGTTGTCTTTGCTGACCCAGAGTTGGTAGAGTTGGTGCTTGCCGTTCTGGATGTCGGGATAGACCGTCAAATGCGGTTGGGGACCTTCACCGCCGTTGTCGATGAGTTCCTTTTGGGCGAATAACCGCCCGGACATCAGACCGGAAGTTGCCGCAGTACCGGCAAGAATTGCCGTTGTTTTCAAAAAATCGCGCCGCTGCATTGATATTGAGGGGGGTAAAATGTTAGCCGCAACGCCTTGACGTGCGGAACAGAAACTGAAAATGTTATTCTCCGATAGAGAATAACGCTTGTCAAGCCGCAAAGCCGGGTCTATTGTCAAAACCGGTCTAATGGATATAATTTTATCTATTAAAAGTTTGCGTCAGTCCAAACCCAATAAAAGAAAGGGGATTTCCTAACAATGACGTATAAAATTGTACTGCTTGACCCGATTTCCGAAGACGGAAAAGATCGGCTCCGCAACACGCCCGGCGTTGAATTCGAAGAGCGTGTCGGATTAAAAGGCGACGACCTCCGCAAGACGCTGAACGAATTCGACGGAGCGATTGCCCGCAGCGGCGTGAAAATCACCGCCGAATCGCTGGAAGGCAATACCCGGCTTAAAGCGATTGCCCGCGCCGGTGTCGGCGTTGACAACATCGACACGAAGGCGGCAACGAAACACGGCATCGTTGTGATGAACACCCCCGGCGGCAACACCGTTTCTACGGCGGAACAAACGTTCGCCCTGCTGCTTGCCCTGTCCCGGAACACCGCGCCGGCTTATCAATCGCTTGTCGAAGGACGCTGGGACCGGAAATTATTCACCGGTCATCAAATTGCCGGTAAAACGCTCGGCATCGTCGGAATGGGACGCATCGGGCAAACCGTCGC
This sequence comes from Planctomycetaceae bacterium, assembly GCA_031261125.1. Taxonomy (GTDB): domain Bacteria; phylum Planctomycetota; class Planctomycetia; order Pirellulales; family Thermoguttaceae; genus WRKP01. Next base: position 5,459 of record JAISJZ010000141.1, read on the forward strand.
CGGTTATGCCAAAGCGTTCGGTATGAAAGTGCTGGCGACCGACCCGTTTTTTACGCAGCAGAAAGCGGAAGAACTCGGCGTAGAATTCGTCAAGGACTTCGCCGCAATGCTGCCGCGGGTGGATTATCTGACCGTTCATACGCCGCTGAACGACCAGACCCGCGGTCTGTTCGGTAAGAAAGAATTGGAACGGATTAAAAAAGGGGCGTTTCTGATAAACTGCGCCCGCGGCGGCATTTATGATAAAGATACGCTTGCCGAAGGGCTGGAGTCCGGCAAACTCGGCGGTGTCGCGTTGGACGTTTACGAAGAGGAACCCTGTACGAATCACCCGCTGTTCGGCAAGAAAAACGTTGTCTGCACGCCGCACCTGGGAGCATCCACCGAAGAAGCGCAGACAAACGTCGCCCTCGAAGCGGTGGAGTTGCTGCTTGACTATTTCACAAAGGGTTCCATTCGGCAGGCGGTTAACTTCGGTACGCTGGACAAGGCAACGCTGGCATCGCTGCGCGGGGCGTTGAACGTGGCGTATCGGCTTGGTATGCTGGCGGCGCAACTCGATTTGGGTAAAATCAAGTCCGTCAAGATGAAGTACAAAGGCGAGGTTTCCAAAAAGGATACGTCGCTTGTTTCGACGGCGTTTGCGGCGGGACTGTTGACCGCGGCGATGGAAGAGGACATCAACATTGTCTCCGCGGCGGCGATTTTACAGGAACGCGGTATTGAACTTGCCGAAGAAAAAACGTCGGAGACCGGCGAATTCTCGTCGTTAATCACGGCGGAAGTGAACGGCGAAGACGACGGGACCGTGCTGTCGGGAACAATTTTCGGCAACTCGATGCCGCGGCTGGTGTCGGTCGGCGAATACCGCCTGGAAAGTTTCCTTGACGGCGATTTGGTACTGATAGACCACATTGACAAGCCGGGCGTGATTGGCGCGATGGGAACGACGTTTGCGAAGCACAATATTAACATCAGCGCGATGTCGGTAGGACGCTCGCAGCCGAAGCCGGGCGGCGAAGCGGTGGCGGTGCTGTCGATTGACGGCGACCCGTCGATGCAGACGCTGTCCGATGTCGCGGCACTGCCGTCAATCAGCAAAGTGAGTTTTGCAAAGTTGCCTTCTTCCGACCAATCGCCGGCGTGGATGGGGTAATTACAATTCGCCGTCGGCAACGTTTTGTCCGTGTTCGAGTTTTTCATCTTTCTCCCAGCGGACAAGCGATTGCGACGTAACGAAGAAATTGAATATCATCACAAACGCAATATAGGCGAGAGACATCTGTACCACGGCGTTGCCGGCGATGATGCCGAAATAGTCCGGCAACTTTAAGTACGCCCACGCAAGAAAAACAATAATCAGGTACAGCGGCGTAATGTACTTCATTACGAACCGGTAAAACGCCGGTATCTTAATCTGCGCTCCGCGTTCCAACTCTTCCATTCCTTTACCGATACCGAGAATCCAGCCGAACACCACTATTTGCACGCCCGCCATCAGGAATATCAAAATGTTCGCGCACCAAAAATCCAATGTATCCAACGCCGTTAAATTGTGTGTAAAATACGCCGTGAAGACCGCTCCGGCGAATGTAATCACTCCCATTACGGCAGTGCTGGACTTGCGGCTTAACTTCAATCCCTCTTCAAGCAGGGCGATGCCCGGTTGCAGCATCGAAATCGAACTTGTTGTCGCCGCTAAGAACAGCAGGAAAAAGAACAGGAAACCGAAAAACTGCCCGAACGGCATCAAAGCGAACACATTCGGCAGAGCGTTGAATCCGATACTGAACGAACTGTTCAGGTTTTCCTGAAAAAAGGAGGCACCGAGAAATATCACCGCGGCGGGAACAATCGTCAAACCGGCAAGCACCACTTCGCAGAATTCGTTGCCGACGGCAGCGGTTAAACTCGACAGAGCAATATCATCATTCCGCTTGGAATAACTGGCATAAGTACAAATGCAGCCCATTCCCAAAGACAGCGAAAAAAAGATTTGACCGGCGGCAGCAATCCACGCCTGCGGATTGGATAACGTTTGAATCAGCGTTTTTCCCGGCTGCGACGGGTTCCACATATAGCCGAGTCCGTTGAGAACACTTTGTCCTTCGGTACCGGTCGGGTTGCCGAGTGTCAGAACCCTGATAAGGATAATGACGGAACAAATCAACAGGGCGGGCATCGCAATAAAACAGAATTTTTCGATGCCTTTGACCACGCCGCGGTAAATCAGAAAGAAGTTAAACACAAAGCACACCAGCATACACAGCAGCGTCGGGTTCAGCAGACCGTTTTGAAACAACGCTCCGTCGGTTTGAACGCCGCTGACCGCCGCGAAGGTTTGTGTCGTATCAGCGGCACTCATCCTACCGCACAAGTATCGAAACGCGTAGAGCAGACACCATCCTTCGACGAGAACGTAATAAGCAAAGATAAGCGTAGTGAGTGAAACGCAGATAGAACCGGCGTATGCCATTTTTCTTGAACCGGTGATGCAGCGGAAGATGCCGGGAGCGGAGTTATAGCCGCGGATACCGGCGTAGCGTCCGATAGTCCATTCCGCCCACGCAATCGGCAATCCGAGCAAAAAGAAGGCGGTGATGTAGGGAATCATAAACGCCCCGCCGCCGTAGAGTGCCGCCTGACCGGGAAACCGCAGATAATTACCCAGTCCGACGGCACTTCCGGTTACAGCGAGAATCGCTCCAAATGGTGTTCCCCAGTTTTCTTTTTTTTGCATAAAACGGATTTTACCATTTTCCAATGCCGCTGTTAAGCAGCCGGCTGATTGTCAAACGCAATTATACCGGCTACAATGAGCGAATGAAAGCATTATTATTATTATTCCTGTTCCTTTCGTTTCCGCTGTACGCCGCGGAGTTTTATGTTTCGCCGACCGGCAGCGACCGCACCGGTGCCGGTACCGCGGATAAGCCGTGGGCAACCCTCGGTGCCGCCGTCCGCTCGGTTCCCGATGACGGTTCAACACTTATTCTCAAAGACGGTGTTTATGCCGGTTTCCAAATGTGGAGCCGCCGCTTTGAGAAAGGACTCATCATCAAGGCGGAACATCCGTATCACGCCCGGCTCACCAGCCGCAAAGGAACAAACAGGGTTCTCTATCTGGAAAAATTATCAAAGGTGATTTTCGACGGACTGGAATTTTTCGGCAACGGCGGCACCGAAGGCGACTACCTGATTCAACTCGGCGCCAAAGACGTGCATCATCTCGTCTTTCAAAACTGCATCATTCACGATTCGTACAAGAACGATTTAATTAAAATCAACAACGGCACTCACCATATCCGTTTTACCAACTGCGTATTTTTTAATCCGAACAATCACGGCGGCGATGAACATTTCGACATTAACTCCGTACAAGACATTGCCGTTGAAGAGAGTATCTTTTTCAACGATTACCCCGGCAGCGGGCGGCAGGACATCAATCAGTCCCATTCGTTCATCGTGATTAAAAATTCGGGAGCGAAGGAAGCGGTTACGCGGAACATCGCTCTTAGCCGGAATGTGTTTTTGAACTGGGCGGGTTTATCCGACCAAGCGTTCATTCTGCTCGGCGAAGACGGCCGTCCGTTTTTCGAGGCGAGTAATGTTTTGATTGAAAACAATTTGCTTTTGCATCATTCGGCACCGCGGATTGTTGCCGCGTTCCTGTTCAAAGGCGGAATTCATAACGTAATGGTCCGGGCAAACACGGTTTCAGGAGTGCCGAACGGCGGCGCAGAAGGGGCGTTTTCGGCATACAGTGCCGTGTTCCAGAGAATCGGAGAAAATCCGCCGCAGGAAAATGTTATGTTCGCTAATAACATTTTTTCTAACAACGCGGGAACGATGCGCCGGTTTTCCGCCGGCAAGAAAGAATGTTTCAAGGAAAACAGTTTTACGGCGGTCAATAACATTTATTGGAACGGCGGAAAAGAGATACCGGCAGCCCCCGAAGATATTTTTGTACCGCAAAACGACCCGAAGAAGATTTTGAAATCGCCGGAATTACCGGACGTTCCGAAAGAAATGGTTTTGCCCCGGTTCGATTCGGCAAAAAAGGCTTTTCCGTCGGGGAACACAACGATTCGGCAGGAGTTTGAATCGCTGGTGAACCGTTTTGCGGTGCCGGCTCAAAATAGTGCGGCGGTTGACCGTGCCGATGCCGCGTTGATGCCCCAAGACGATATTCTCGGCAGGAACCGCGGCGAAAAACCGGATGCCGGATGCTGTGAAAGACCGTAGTTCATTTATGAAAACAATCATCGGTATCGACCCCGGTTTGAATACAACGGGCTATGGAGTTATCGACGTTTCCGGCAGAAAAGTCCGGCTGACGGAAGCCGGCATCGTCCGAAGCACCTCCGACGAATTGCCGGTGAAAATCAAAGAGATTTACGACGGTATCCGGGAAGTCCTCGAAGCCTTTTCGCCGGGCGTAATGGCAATGGAACAACTTTACACCCGTTACGACCGGCCGACAACTGCCATACTTATGGGACACGCCCGCGGCTGTATCTGTCTGGCGGCAGCCCAGTCGGGAATCGAAGTCGTTTCCTACGCGGCAACCAAAATCAAAAAAATGCTGACCGGCAACGGACGGGCGGCGAAAGACCAAATGCAGCGGGCGGTTCAATTAGAGTTCGGCTTAACGCAGTATCCTGAACCGCCGGACGTTGCCGACGCTCTCGCCGCCGCGCTGTGTCATTTTTATCACGGACGGCTACAATGACGGCGTTGTTTAACAACACTGTTTATTTGAGCCAATCAATACTTTTCATTGCGTCGAGTGTTTTCGCGAACAGTTCGTCAAGCGTCCAGCCGCAGATGTCCGCTCCGCGCTGAATCACGTCCCGCGAACAGCCCGCCGCAAAAGACAACTGCTTAACCTTTTTCCCTATCGACTTCACTTCCATATCCCGGATGCTTTTGGACGGGCGCACCAGCGCACACGCTCCGATTAAGCCCGTCAATTCGTCAACGGCGTACAAGATTTTCTCCAACCGGTGAACGGGT
>JAISJZ010000199.1 GCA_031261125.1 Planctomycetaceae bacterium
AAGTTGTCCTCACGGAAATCAATGATACCGGTACCGGCATCGGTACCGCCGAGCGTTTGAGCAACAAACGCTTTACCGGCAATCGTGTCCCGATTGATAGCATCGACAACACGCTGCGATGTGATTTGCTGGGCATTACCGGCGACATACACTTCGAGAACGCCGTTATGACCGCCGGAGTTGCCGGTGTTACCGATTTCCAATTCACGCGCCGCGGTGAACACAGAACCGAATGTTTCCAAACCGGGTCCTGTATCGTCTTCACCGTCGCCGGGGTCAACGTTGAAACTGTAATCGTATTCCGCCCGGAATAATCCTGTGTTGTTAATCGCCGCCACTGCATCGGACAGCGTTACGCCGCCGTCTTCTACCGTTGCCGCAGAACTGTTGACGGTAATGTACAATCTCTTGTTAACTTCATCATACCGGGCAGTCGCCGATTCTGTTTGGCTTTCGTCTAACTTCGCAACAATCGACACATTATTCAAATCGGTTCCGCCGTTGACACCATAGACGATGAACTTGCCCGTTTCGATAACCGTTCCGGTATCTTTATCGTCAATACTGCAATACGCCATTGCGTTCGACGGACCGGCTTTGTACTGCACATAACTGTCATCGCGAGTCACATTGCCTTCGTCGTCTTCTTCAACGATATGATTATTGTCGAGACGAATCATCCGCACTGCCATTCCGTCATACTGGTCGCCGTCCTGTAATGCCTGAACGGTGAATGCCGCATTAGCGTTCTTCGCTTGCAAAGAGGCAATCGGTCTGCCGTCGCCGGCACATTCGGTACCTGCCGCACTGCTGAACGAAATATCCAGGCACGCATCAGGACCGTCGGTAACAAACAGAATATCCGGTGAACCTTCGGGACCCAAGAACTGCAAAGCGGTTTCCGCATCAGGGTCGCCGTAATATGCCGCTTCGTCAAACAGTGTTAATAGTCCGGTACCGGATTGGTCATCGGGAATTTGGGCATAGAACATTTGCGATAACGTTTCATCGCAGTTGATAAAGTCAACGAGTTCATTCGCTGTTACTGCTGTGGTGTATCCGTCGGCACCGCCGGTCAGAACGCCGGTCGAAACCCTGACTTTCACAGACGGAATATCTTCATTACTACCGGTTGGATTGTCCAATGTGTCGTTGAAAATCGTACCGGTACCATTGCTGTCAACAGCATTGCTCACTGTGAAATTGGCGGCAATAGTCGAGAACGGGGCATTTTCCGTATCGTTGAACGCACTGACAATATCTTGGGCAGTTACATCGGCAGAACTAACGCGGACAAACAACGCCTGATGGTCAGTTCCGATGTCGCCGTAAATCTGACCGGTCTTGATGAACGAACTGTCAGTACCTGTGTTCGGCGTAATACCGGTATCCTCATCGCTGAGCAGACCGGCTTTGATTTTCGTACTTAACGGCAGCGGTTTGCCGTCCAATGCTTCCGAAACACCTTCGTCGTCTTTGTCAAGAATCGTAATGTCGGCACGGAACGGCGAAGCCGCATCAATCGCCGCTTTCAACGAACCGTAAGTGGCGTTCTTCGTCGCGTCGTCCTGATTGTCTATTTGTCCGCGGATGTGCAGCACTTTGCGTTCGGTGTCATAGACTGCTGACACGTCGCCAGCCGCATAAGTGTTGTCTTGCTCGAAGTTAATCGCTACATCGTTCAAGCCGGCACCGACTTGTTTCGCAACGATACGCAGTTGAACGTTATAACTCGACAGGTCGCCGGGGTCGGTATCTTCGCCGGTTCCCCATTTAACGGTTGCCGCCGCATACTGCGCACCGTCTTTGTACGCTAATGCCACATCGCCGCCGTCGCCGGCATATCTCTCATTGTCTCCAAGGTCGGCAACGGACTCATCATAAACATAAACAATGTCCGTGTTTTCAAACTTGGAACCTTCAATCGTTGCCTTAATGTTCAACGCATTGTTCGCCCGCAAATCCGCCGGATTGAAATACCCTTCTTCGTCCGAAACGGAACCGGAAATGTACCGCAAACCGTCAACCGCATCAATAGCCCGCTTGACTGCTTCGTCCGTTGCTCCGTCCCGGTACAGGATTTGCAGTTTGCCGGACTTCTTGTCGAACGTTGCCGCAACACCGCCGTTTTCCTCCGCCGAAGTATGACCGTCGCTGCTGATTCCATCGGCATCGGTTCCCGCTTTGACGAATTCCACCTGCCGGATTTGCTGTCCTTTTTCCGACTGAACGACAATTCCGCCGCCCGATGTATCGCCGGTAATATCGTAGGAATAAATCCCGTTGTATGATTCATCAAAACCGGTCGCCGATGGAGCGGACTTTTCCTGCATCTTCAACTTAAAGTTGATAATACCCGGTTTATCGCCCTGCGGGTCGGTGATGGTATAGGTTGTTTCATCATCGGTCCCCGCCGTGAATTTCACCGTATAGTTACCGGCATTAGCCCCGGTCATCAGCGAGGTCAAATTCAAATCGTTTTCAAAACCGGCACTGGTAATCATAATTTGTCCTGCCGTCGCTTCGGCACCGACTACCGCCCGGACACCGGTCGTATCGGAAACCTGATTGACGGCGCGGGCAACGTCGCCGACACTTGCACCCGCCTGAAACTTGAAATTGTCGCTGCCCTGATTGCCGGTAACTTCGATAACAACATCATCACTAATGCTTGCCTTATCGTAGAACAGTTGAGCATAACCGGCATCACGCAGCACGTTCAGGTCAACGTCAATCTGGCTTTGGGTTCCGAAGTTTGCCTGATAAATGTTGAAATCCTTCACGGCGGAATTGTCGATGCCGGCGGTTTGAAAGCCCATCGAGCCGTCGAGCAAGAGTTGCCCCTGATAGTTAGTCGTCTTGGCAATCCGGTCAATCGAGTCCAGCGACGCATCGACTTGCAGTTGGTTTGCCGCTATCTGTTCCGGGGTCATCGCACCGGTGTTTGCCGCTTCGTTGACCAAACCACGGATGTCGTTGAGCAGCGCACTGACTTGTCCCATCGCACTGTCGGCAATGGCTATCATACTGTTTGCCCGCTCCGTGTTCGTGATTGCCTTGGCGGTTGCCGTCATATCACTCTTGATGAGTTCGCTGGCAATCAGCCCGGCGGGGTCGTCTTTCCCTGAATTTATCCGCAGACCGGTACTCAACCGTGTAAGAATTTCACCCAGTTCGCTCATTGAGCGGTTCAACTGGTTCTGCGAGATGAGCGATTGAACATTCGATGCAACGTAAAGTCCTGTCATATCAGTACAATCCTTTGTACAATAATGAATTACGAATTATGAATTACGAAATCCGTCCGCAATTCTGTCCGCAATTCCTACATCCGTGTAAAAATATCCGGCAACCATCAGGAGAATCACTTCTATTACATTTATTCGTAATTCGTAATTCGTAATTTTACAAAAGCGGCAAAACTTCGGAACATTTCGGCAGCACCGCTTATACTTAACATACCGGCTTTACCGGTTATTCGCTAAATACGCCGCCGCCCAAGCCGAACGGCACAGCACTGCCGACGACCAGCGGCAGTCCTTTTTTCGCCTGCTGCTTTCCGGGCGGTTCATCCGTATCAAGACCGTCTCGCTCTTTGAGAATCGCATCGTAAACCTCTTTCCGATGAACGCTGATGTCGGAAGGGGCTTGAATTCCGAGACGTACTCTGTCGCCGCGGACATCAACCACTGTTATTACGACATCTTCGCCGATATGAATACTCTCGTCTTTGTATCTTGAAAGCACCAGCATTGAACGTTTCCTTGTGTGATCCTAATGTTATGTCAGATAATTACGTTAAATATAAATGCGCCGTTAACTGCGGAACTTGTCCGCCGTTCTCTTTTTCGTCAAACGAATATAAGTAAGTTGAATAAATTAAATAAAAAGGATAAAATATAGCGGTTAAGGTATTCCTGCCGCAACGGCTGTCGCATAGTCCTTACAATGTGAAATGCTGACAAGGATTTCGGCAATTCCTTTTTCCGCGGCAACTTCCGCCGCTCCGTTGTGCAACCTGATGAACGGTGCGCCGCTCGCCTCGTTCACCACTTCGACATCCGTCCACGTTATACCGGCGACCCAGCCCGTTCCTAACGCTTTCAGTACCGCTTCTTTTGCCGCCCAGCGACCGGCAAAATGCTGCTGTGCATTCCTCCGGTCGGAGCAATACCGAATCTCTCCTTCGGTGAAAACACGCTCGACAAAATGCTTACCGTGCTTGGCAAGCATTTGTCCGATGCGTTCACATTCAATAATATCCGTACCGATAGTAAGCATAAACGTTAACAACGGAACCCATCCCGCAGTATTTTTATCGGAAGGGCGTGAATGTCCGCTGTTTTAATTCCGCAAAAGAACAGCAAACGGGGATTGTACCGATTTTACGGTTAAAAGAAACTAACCGTTGTTCGTGTTTCGGCGGGCGACCCGGTTTTGAGCAAATTGCCGAATCTCGTTGAACATTTCAGAATTCGTCCGCCGTTTTGGTTCCAAGCACCACGGCAAACGAACCGTGAACGTACTGCCGGCACCGAGTTGACTTTCCAACGTTATTTCCCCGTCAAGCATCTTGCAAATCTCTTTCACGATCGACAGTCCCAAGCCGCTGCCGGAGTGTTCCCGCTTCATCATATCGCCTTCCGTTGCCGAATTCTTGCCTTGCCGGAATTTCTCAAATACAATCTGCTGGTCTTCCTCCGATATACCGACACCGGTGTCGGAAACGGTGAGAAGTAAGTAAGTGTTAACCTTCTTAACACTTACTTTAATCCGTCCGCCTTCCGGCGTAAATTTCACCGCATTGGACAAAAGATTGTTAAGAATCTGCTGTATCCGCGATTCGTCCTGTTTCACCGGCGGAAGATTCGGTTCAACCGCCGTTTCTAATTCAATGTTCTTCCGGTCAACAAGCGGTTTTGCCATATCGGCTTGGGCGGCAACGGTCAACGCAATGTTAAACTCTGCCGGTTTCACTTCCATTTGTCCCGCTTCCATTTTTGCCATATCGGCGCTGCGGCCTGAAACGACAGTCTGTTTTGCAGAATTGTAATTTGC
>JAISJZ010000216.1 GCA_031261125.1 Planctomycetaceae bacterium
ACCAAAACGTCAATACCGTTATTGTATCCGAGCCGATTGCGGCAAATCGTTTCAAACTGATAAAAGAACAAGCCCTGTACCGGCGGATTTTCGCTGCGGTACTTTGCTTCGCGGGCTAAAATCTGTAAAGCAATACGGAAGTCGAACTGTCCGTCTTCTTTTTCGCTTTCAGAAATCACGAACGCCTGAAACGGCGTAAAATAATGTTTCAGTTGTTTCATTGCCGCCGAAAGAACGCCGGTGTGTTTCATATCCGACAGCAGAAAATCGACCGCCTTCGGAAGATTCGTTGTGTCCACCAATTCGCTACGGATGACCGTCAGAAATTCCTGCGTAGAAATTCCGTCTTCGAGGCGTGTTAAAAAGTTCTCGAAAAAAAACGTTTGCTCAATGTATTCTTCGGAGGAAAGCATATCGGCTCATTTCGTTTAGCCCGCTTCCTGGGGGAAACGGAGGATTACAACCGGATTGTACAGAAAGATGATGAATTGTCAAGGAAAAATGTTCCTGTTGACAACAAAGACCGGCTCGCGGATAATGTCAGCGGCTCTTTAATTACCCTTGTCTATTTTCGGAGGTTAGCAATGATTCGTATCGGTATTACCGGTCTGGGCTTTATGGGAATGATGCACTATCTTTCCTATCAGAACATCAAAGACGCAAAAGTAACGGCAATCTGCGAAGTGCTGCCGGAACGCCGCACCGGCGATTGGACGAAAATCAAAGGCAACTTCGGTCCGCAGGGAACGCAAACGGACTTGACCGGCATCAATACTTACGCCGAACTGCCGCAACTGCTTGCCGACCCGAACGTTGACCTTGTCGATATTTGTCTGCCGCCCGGTGCGCACGCCGCCGCTGCCGTTGCCGCCTTCAACGCCGGAAAACACGTCCTCTCCGAAAAACCGATTGCGTTGAAAATTGCCGATGCCGATGTAATGGTCGCCGCTGCCGAAAAGAACAAAAAACTCTTTTTCGTCGGTCACGTTCTGCCGTTTTTTACCGCTTATGCTTTTGTCTATGATGCGCTGAAAACGAACAAGTACGGAGCATTGCTGGGCGGGCATTTCAACCGCGTGATTTCCGACCCGGTATGGTTGAAAAACTTTTACGATATGAACTTCATCGGCGGACCATTACTCGATTTGCATATCCACGACGCTCATTTCATTCGGCTGCTCTTCGGTATGCCCAAGAGTGTACAGAGTGTCGGACGTTTGCGGGGCGAAGTGCCGGAGTATTTTTCGACGCAGTTTATCTTCGGCAATCCGGCATTGGTGGTAACGTCCAACTCCGGCTGTATTTTCCAGCAAGGTCGTCCGTTTATGGCGAATTACGAAGTTCATTTCGAGAAGGCGACGCTGTTGTCGGACGGAACGGTTTTGACGGAAGACGGCAAGGTCGAACAGATGCAGTTGCCGGACTTGGACGAAATCGGCGTGTTCACAAACGAGTTGACGGAAGTGATTAACAGCGTGAAGGCAGACAGACCGTCGGCAATTCTCGGCGGTCAGTTGGCAAGGGACGCACTGGCAATCGCCCTGAAAGAGATGGAATCGGTACAGAAACAACGAGCGGTTGCGGTTTAATTGCAGCGGCGGTACAATGAGACAGTCGGCAGCATAGCCGCTAACGAAAGCAATCCCCTAGCCACTGATTCTTATGAGTGAACACGTTAAAGTGATTGAGACCGTTGAAGAATTTGAAACGGTAACGAAGTCCGGCGTTGTCCTTGCGGATTTTTTTGCAACGTGGTGCGGACCGTGCCGGATGCAAGGTCCGATACTGGAACAACTCGCCCCGACCATTGCCGGTAAAGGAACGATTATCAAGATTGACACGGACAAACTGCCGGCGTTGGCGCAGAAGTTCGATGTGTCGAGTATTCCGACGCTGGTGCTGCTGAAAGACGGACAGATTGTCAACCGGTTCACCGGTTTGCAGCAGGCGGCAACGCTGCAATCGGCGATTGATGCCGTTTGATAATCCCGGTCCGTACCGTTGCGAAATCATATACAACTTGTATGATTTTGCAACACTACCTATGATTCCGACACGTCTCTTCCCGGTTGTTTTTTTGTGAAAAAGTAGTAAAATGCGGGCGTGAAGTATTTGATAACATTCAACAAAAATACCGAATGAGTGAACCAAACAACGCCTTTGAAAAGTACGAAGACATTGAAATCAAGCCGACTTCGGACTTGTTTATCGGTGTTTTTCTGTCCAATCCAAATAACGAATGGATTCTCGTTCATCTGCTCAATGCTGTGTTGCTGGACAGCGGCTGGTCGCCCGTTGTGGAAGCAAAGGTTTTGAATCCTATCAGTTTACAAGATTACTCGGTCGAACGGCGGGTTGTGCTGGATGTCCGCGTCCGGGACGGATGGAACAGGTTTTACAATATCGAAGTGCAGACGAATGACCATACGGCGTTCGAGCCGCGGATATTACTCGGCTGGGCAAAGACCTACTCCGGTCAGGCGGCGCGCGGCAGTCAATACGGCGAGTTAAATCCTGTATTCGCGATTGTGATAACGGAGTTCGCGATTTTTCTGAAATCCGATAAGTTGCACCTGCAATTTTCGGCGCGGGAGATTGACGAAAATATCGTGTTCAGCGACCATTTGCAGATACACGTTTTGCGGTTAGCACCGGTCTTACAGGGCGAATTGGACAAGTTGAATCAGGTATCGCCGAAGTTGGCGTACTGGATTTGTTTTTTAATTTTCGGTAAAGAAAGCGGGGAGACAATGGCACAGTTAGCGG
>JAISJZ010000223.1 GCA_031261125.1 Planctomycetaceae bacterium
GCAAAGTTTGACCTTATCGGCTGACGAATTGGCGGCAGTCGTTCGGCACGGCAATCACTTCGTCGAATTAACCGGCGGTATTAAAGAAAAAGCGTTCATCAAGGAAGTCCAGTGGAATACTTGGGGGACGGAAATTTTGCACGTTGACTTTGCCCGTGTCAGTGAACACGAAAAAGTTCACGTTGTTGTTCCGGTAGAACTTCGCGGCGAAGCCCCCGGCGTAAAAGACGGCGGCGCGGTCAAACACGTTCTTCACCAAATCGAATTGGAGTGTGAAGCGGCTTCTGTTCCTGATAAGTTGGAAGTCAACATCAATCACCTCGAATTCGGAGCATTGGTTCACGTTTCCGACCTTGTATTGCCGCAAGGTTCGACCACAGCACTCGACCCGGCAATTCTCGTTGTCAGTTGCGTTGCACCGGTTGAAGTCGCGGAAACCGAAGAGACCGCAACAGGTGAAGAAGAACCGGAAGTTATCGGACGCAAGAAAACTGACGACGAAGAAGAAGAGAAATAATGAGAATCATCGCCGGACTTGGAAACCCCGGAGCAAAATACCGTTTCACACGGCACAACGCCGGATATTTGGTTCTCTCCGAGTTAGCGTCCCGTTTTCCGGGTTGTAATCCAAAAGCGAAGTTTCACGCGGATACCGTGGAGGTTCGCGATAAGAGCGGCGAAACGGTATTGCTGCTTTGTCCGACAACGTATATGAACCGAAGCGGATTAAGTGTCGGTGAGGCGGTTTCGTATTACAAGGTTCCGCCGGAAAATGTGCTGATTGTTTGCGACGATTTGAATTTGCCGTTTGCGAAGTTGCGGTTCCGCAGCGAAGGCAGCAGCGGCGGGCAAAAAGGACTCGCCGACATTTTGCAGCGTTTAGGAACGGAAAAGATTCCGCGGCTGCGGCTGGGTATCGGACAGCCGCCCGGTTCGATGGACGCAGCCGACTACGTCCTGATGAACTTTGCCGAAAAAGAGCGTCCCGATTGGGAAGCAGTGTTGAAAATTGCCGCCGATGCCGTTGAGTATTACCTTGAACGCGGCATCACGGATGCTATGGATAAGTACAATTAACCCCTAACTATAAATAAACTCGGTTTAACCGCCGAACCAAAGCCCGCTGTTATGGCACAAAACGTTTACGAAGGGTTGTTTATTTTTGATTCCGACCTTTACGCCAAAGGAACGGATGAAGTATCGTCGCAGGTTGCTAACATCATCGAACAGTTCGGCGGCGAAATGCTGTTGAGCCGGCTTTGGGATGAACGGAAACTGATGTATCCGGTCAAGGGACACCGCCGCGGTACCTATTGGCTTTCGTACTTCAAGATTGATTCTCAGAAAGTCAAAGAACTCACCCGTCAGTTTCAGTTAAGCGGCAGCATCGTCCGGTTTCTTTTTGTCCGGATTGACCCGCGGCTCGTCGAAATGCTGGTGGAACACGCCCGCGCCGGGCATTTGCACGTCGGAGCAACGCCGGAACAGGAAGGTGCCGAAGTTGCGGAGCCGCCGTTGGCAGAAGAAAACTTTGCCGCAACCGCAGACGGCAGCGATGCCGTTGAATAAGGGTAGTTTTTTCCGTTTTATGTTTCACAGATAGAGTTATGGCAGCCAGTTTCAACCGCGTTATTTTGCTGGGCAACCTGACCCGGACACCGGAGTTGCGGCATATTCCGAACGGAACAGCCGTAAGCGATATTGGTGTTGCCGTGAATGACCGACGTAAAGGTCCGAGCGGTGACTGGATTGATGAAACGACGTTTGTCGATATAACGCTTTGGGGCAGGACCGCGGAGATTGCCGCCGAGTATTTGACAAAGGGCTCGCCGGTTCTCATTGAAGGTCGGCTCAAACTGGATACTTGGGAATCCGACGGACAGAAGCGGTCGAAGTTGAAGGTCATCGGCGAAAAGATGCAACTTATCGGCAGCAATCAGCGGAACGCGGACGATTCCGGCGGTTATTCCCGTCAGGATTCACAGAAGTATCAGTCCGGCGGTTCGCAGCAGTATTCCCGCAGTCCGCAGCAGCCGGCACCGCCGCAGGACTATTACGATGCCGTTTCCGACGGTGATGAACCGCCGTTTTAATGCTGACGTAATTCGTCATTCATCGTTCGTAATTTTTACTACACTCCACTAATGTCTATTGTCAGAGATAAACAAGCCCGTTGCAAGTTCCGCAGAAACAAACGTCTTCCGCTTTCCAACAGCGGCGGTGTCGAACTATTGCTCATTCAAACGGTTGACCCGTTGGGAAAACAGGGTGAAATCGTTGACGTGAAACCGGGATACGCTAACAATTACCTGATACCGCAGGGTTTGGCGACGGTTGCGACTGACCACCACAAGAGGATGGTGGAAAAGCACCGTGCGAAATTGGCAGCGTTGCAGAAAAAACGGATGGCAGGATTGCAAACCCTTGCCGAAGAAATCCGCACAAAACGGGTTTCGATTGAAGCAAACGCTAACGAGGAAGGGCATCTTTACGGTTCGGTCGGTCCTGACGAAATCGTCAAGGCACTCCGCAATGAGGGTATTGCGCTGACGGCAGACCAGATTCGTCTTTCCGGTCCGATTAAGGAGTTGGCTCTTTACACCGTCAAGATTTACCTCGGTCACGGCATTGAGAGCGAATTGAAGGTCTGGGTTGTCCCTGCGGTGAGCGATAAGTAGTATGTTTTCAGATGTCCGGCGTTGTTGTCCTTTATATTGCCGCACTGTTTTTTGAACTGTTGCGGTTTCATACCCGCCGGGTTAATGCTGTTCCTGCTGTTGTGTGTTCGGCAGGCGGTCTTGCTGTTCATACGTTTTATCTGTTGAACGGACATTTAACGCAATCGTCTTCGGCAAAATTCTTTTTGATTTCTGCCTGGACATTAGCGGCGGTTTGTTTGCTGTTTCTGTATTTCCGTCCGAAAATTCCCGCCGGAATCATTCTGCTGCCGCTGGTACTGCTGTTTGCCGGTATTAGTTTAACACAGCCGATTCCTTCTTCGGCTCTTATCTCTTACTCTTCTCCGTTACTGATTCATTTGCATTTGATTTTGCTTCTTTCGGCAACGATTTGCGTCTGCATCGCGTTTTTTGCCGCTTTAATGTATTTACTTCAAGATACTCACCTTCGGAAAAAACAACTGCCGGCGGAACGTCCGCAACTGCCGACGCTGGAATGGTCGCTCTTCGTTTGCCGCTGGCTGCTTGCCGTTTCTTTCTTTCTGTTTCTCGGCGGTTTTTTGACCGGTTTCGCTCTTGCCGTATTGCAGCATCGCGTTCCGTTTGATTTGTTCTCCATCGGTACATTCGGGCTGCTTGCTGTCTATGGTTATTGGGCAACGGTTCCGAAAAACGACGGACGGAGAATTGCCTTTAATGCTGTCGTTGTGTTTGTTCTGCTTCTTATCATTTTAGCGGCGAGTTTGCTGTAAAACTGCTTGCGCTGGACTGTCTTACTTGAATTTTAGCCGGACGAACCGCGGATAACCCTGTGTCTTTGTTGTAAAAAACATTCCGTCCTTCATTCCCCAGATGTTCAGGTTGTACGAGACCAGCAATTCGCCCGGCGGCGACAACCGCGGATGCGCCTTCGCATTGTAAGTAATAACGTGCGCCTTCGGTCCGTAAGTCCGCTTGATTTCTTCTTCGTATATCTTCGGTTCCGGGCAGCGGTAAAACGTTACCGGCTTGGAAAATTGTGCGAACGGCGTATCCGCAACGGCAAAATTTAATTTCTCTGTAATACAGTTTTCCGTATAAACGAGAATGTACTTGCCGTCATAACAGCCGCCGGTCATCTTTGTTACACTCAACTCGTTCGACATTCCTGATGCCAACGCCGCTTCGGGACGGTTGCTCTCCGCAATGTCCGTACTCCAGCGTTCGCCCGTCCAGAACTGCCACGTTGAAACATCGCCGAACGAACGCCGCGGTGCTTTCGCAGCAATTAACTGCCGGGGAAAAAACGGCGTTTTCTCGTCCCGGAAACCATAAACGTAAATGTCTTCGCCTTCATCACAAATGCCGATGCCGAACAGCACTTCGGCGTTTTTTTCGTTCTTGTGAAACAAATTGGCACGTTCGGTCTTCGTTTTTGCGAAATCAATTTTTCCGTTTTGAACCGGAACCGTGATGAGCCACGGACCTTCCATTGCCCACGTTTTCGGGTCAACCATGGTGCCGGTCGTGTAAAGAACGGAGTTGACCACGATACCGTCGCCGAGCCAAAAATGTTTGTCGAACAGATTCGCCGGTTTGCCGTCCTTGTTCGTATTGTAAAAGAACTGCATTTTGGACGGTTCCGGTTTGCAGCCGGTCAACACGGCAAAACAGTGATTCACCATTACCAGACCGGGTTTGAACGTTCCGTCGGCGTTGGCATTGCCGATGAACGAATCGCTGAAATGGAACACCGTTTGCGATTGTCCGGCTGCACTTCCTTGTTTGGAATTACCGTCAATGCCGTAAGAAAAGATACCGTCGCCGGCAAGCCAGCCGCCGGTACGGTCGAACAGGGCCGTCCAGTCCTTATCCGGTTCACAGATATAATTCGGTTCCGCCGCCCAAGACGGCAGGAACGGCAAAAAAAGGAGCAATGCCGTAAATAATGTCCGCTGCATCGGCAGTTAGTAGTAGGAAATGAATACTGTTTGATATAGAATGCGCGTTTTACTCGTTCCGAATTTCATTATCAAGGAGTTTGCGATGAAGACCCGTTTTCTGCCCGTTTCGTTATGCTGGCTGTTCGTCCTTGCTGTTTCCGCCGCGGGACAAACCCTTTTGTTTGAAAAGACCAATCTGAACGAATGGGCTTTTCACACCGACAAAGAAGGTGTCCAAGCAGCGGACATCTATTCTTTTGCCGATGGTGTGCTGAAATGCAAAGGCGAACCGTTCGGCTGGCTCGGTACGAAAGAGAATTATAAGAATTTCAAACTCGAAGTCGAGTACCGCTGGGCGGAAGGGGCGAAACCGACAAACAGCGGTATCTTCATCCGGTTATGCGGACAGAACGAGGACACGTTCCTGCCGAAGACGATTGAAGTACAACTCGGTCATAAGAACGCCGGCGACCTGTGGGGCTTTCACGGTTTTACGCTGCCCGCTCCGAAAGGTGCCGATGACCGGTTCTCCGAAAAGGACGGCAACGAAAAACTCGGCAAAATGATGGGCGTGAAAAAATTACAGGACCGGGAAAAAGAACCGGGGCAATGGAACGCCGTCGAAGTTCTTGCCGTCAACGGTTTTGTAGTTGTCTCGGTGAACGGTAAAATTGTCAACTGGGTAACCGACGCGGAACAAGTTGAGGGCAAAATCGGTTTTCAATCCGAAGGCGGTCCGATTGAATTCCGCAATGCGGTGCTGGACGTACTGCCGTAGCACCGTTAGCCCTGCCGCCGCAGCGCAGCAGACAGCGTTTTCGCAACGGTTATCGCCGTACCAGCGTCGCTGCGGGTAGCATTGGACAAGGCGGCATCATAAGCCCGGACAGCATAAATATACGAACCGCTTCCAACGGCGGTATCGTCAAAATAGGGTGTCTTGCCGTTAAAGTTTTTCACCAATCGGGTGGAAACCCACTCGTAGGTTTTCCCGTTGTCAGCACTGCGGTAGATGTAATAAGCGGCGGCACCGTCAACGGCGTTCCACGTCAGTTTGACACCGCTGCCGGACGGCGTTGCGGCAACTCCGGTCGGTTTTTCCAGTTTCGCAACGCCGACAACGGTTACCGTTGCCGTTTCGGCATCGCTGCGGGTCGCGTTGGACAGGGCGGAATCATAAGCCCGGACAGCGTAAATGTACGAACCGTTTCCGACGGCGGTGTCGTTAAAATACGGGGACTGTCCGTTGAAATTTTTTGCCAATCGGGTAGAGACCCACTCGTAGGTCTTCCCGTTGTCCGCACTGCGGTAGATGTAGTAAGCGGCGGCACCGTCAACGGCGTTCCACGTCAGTTTGACACCGCTGCCGGACGGCGTTGCGGCAACTCCGGTCGGTTTTTCGAGCCGGTCCGGCGTTGCGGGAACAGGAACACCAACCGTAACCGTTACCGGTTCCGTCCAATCCGAAGCAGTATCTTTATTGACCGCCCGAAGTTGAAACTGATACGTTCCGTTTTCCAAACTTGACACAACAGCCGAGGTTTTAATAAGCGGTACGGTAAGTTCCGTCCACTCCGTATCGGATTGCACTTTGTACCGCAACTCGTACTTAGTTATATTGATTTGCGAATTCCAAACCAGCGAAACGGAATCGGTATTTTGTGCCGAACCGGTAAATCCTTCGGGAACTGCCGGTCTTGGATTCACTGACGCTTTCGTTTTTGCTGTAATCGTTGCCCAATCGGATTCTCCGACGGAATTGACGGCACAAAGACGAATCTCGTAATAAGTATCTGCCTGCAAACCGGTAATCGTCGTGCTGTTATCCGCCGCACCGATTCCCCAATCCCACCAAACGTCAGTACCGATGAGCCGGTATTGCAGTTTTTGTGCGGTCAAACGGCGGGGACTGTTCCACGACAGCGCAACAGCACCCGTGGTCTGATTGAACGAACGGAAACTGCCCGGCATCTTCGGCGGACCTTCTTGTACTCCGCTGACGATAACGGAATACGAACCGAGCGACCCGTAACCGGAAAATCCCTGAAAATCACCTTCGGGAGTATAGCCGCATCCGGCAATTTTGACGGTATAGTCGCCGACATCCAGCGTCTTCGTGATGTTCGCCGTAAAATCGACCAGCGAACTGTTTGTGTGCACTATTAACGCATTACCCTTATACAAATCCAGCGAATAGTATAACGATGATACGGGAGTATTGCCGTTGACAGTTATACCGGAAACGGAACCAATGACGACATCGCTCAATGAGGAAACGGTGAACGTGTATTCATCGACATCATAACTGCGTTCGATAATACCGCTCACAGTTGCCTGCTCATTAACGAACACAAGTTCCGAATTGACGGCATCGGGACGGTACGAAATATATCCGGTGATACTTGCAAGGTCGTCCTGTTTATTGGAAGCGTAAAGATATTCTCCTTTATCGAATTGTTCCAAATAAGTATAAGGCGAACCCATAATGGGACCCCATTTTCGGTTTGTTGAAACCTGATGTCCGCCGTAATACTCGGCTGCGCCGCCGGGGGCTTCAGCCGTCAATCCGTCGTGTCCAAGTCCGAGCGTATGTCCGATTTCGTGAACAGCACACGAAGCGGCACTGTTCCCGCCGTAGTCCACGACATAACAAGGTGTATCTGTGTCCCAATCGAAACTGCCGAGATAAGCGATACCTGCCCAATCTGCCCCACCCGTTGCTCCGAAGACCACACGGATTCCCCAGCCGTCGGCATCGCCGGCACCGCTCTTTTTCAACAGCGGATTATCCGGCGCGTCGAACATTGCCGTATCGGTAGTAACGTCAACATCAAACGGTGTAAACCGTTCGCTGATGATTTGCCAAATCTGCTGAATGTTGTCCAGTTCATCATCGGAAAATGCCGTTTTATCATCATCGAGCGACCAGTAATCCTCGACTCCCTGCTGCCAGTTTGTATCGCTTGTGAATCCGTCGAAGTCAAGATAGATACGGTATTTTGAGTCCGCTTTGCTGTGCAGGGTGAACGTTTGCGAAAGGGCATACGGCGGTGCGGCAGCGGCAACTTGCGGGGCAGCGAGAGCCGACGAGCGGGAGAGTGCCGCAGAATTATTACTCGCCTCAACCGGAGCGGTTTTCGCAATAGCAGCCGAAACAGCGGGAATCACAGATTCCTGTTCGTTAAACGTGTCGATGCCGAGCGGATTGACGCTCAACATTTCTCGCGTTTCGAGTGATTCGATACGAAGATGGCGGGCATTGTTCGTTTTCATTGTTCTGGCGGCAGAAGGCGGGTTAAAGTTCGATACCGGTTTTGATTATTTCATCGACAAACGGATGATCGTTGTCGATTTCCGAAGTTGGAAACGCATTCGGCTCAATCAACAAATCTTTGTCGTATTTGTGCTTCAACCAAAATAGTTTTTGCACAACATCCCATTTCTCTTCGGCTTTATAGACCGAATAGAAAAAACATATATCGACATCGCTGTCCTCGTGCGGCGTACCGTGCGCATAGGAACCATACAGATAGACCTTGTCTATCGGCAGTGCTGCTCTTACGTCGGCAACGTACTGCCGGACGAGTCCTTCAATGGGCTTAAAGTCATCAACCATTGGTAACTCTCCTTTGTCCGTTTGAGAAAATTTTCGGCAACTTGCCGACTGGTTTTCAAATACAACTCACGCTTGTATTCAGGGTATCTCGTGTTGAGGTAATACATCCCTAAATCGGAAAAAAGTTGTACCTTTTCTTCGCCAACTTCCTCCGGCAACTTGCCTTCAAACTTCGACAATAGCCGGTTTATATCGTGTATTTTCGGCGGTTCCTCGTCGAGGTAGAGTAAATATAGTCCTTTAACGAGTTTTTCGATTGCCTGTTGACACATAAACACGACATAGACCCACTTGCCGGACTGAAACATCGATTCAGCGGCCTCCAAGTCATATTCGGCGTGTTCGAGCCAAAAAGGAAATTTTTCTTCGCTTGTCATAATTTTTCCTATTATACCACATCGGGGAATACCCGCCGCTATTATTTTCGCCGCGGGGCAAACTTGATTTTATTACAAATACGATAGACGTTTCCGTCTCTCATTTCGCCGGTAACAGCCGTCATCGCTTCAATGACATACTCGTACCGAAGATTCTCGTCCGGTGCCAATTCGACTTCGACATCCGCCTTATCGGGACCGCCGCGCTGCTGTATCAACAGCAAGACCTTCTTCCGCAAATCGGCAAAATTCGTACCGATGACCCGGTCGCCGAGGGTGATTGCCGTCAATTTTCCCGCCGGCGATGCCGAAAGACGCACCCGCAACGGTTCCGGCGGCATTTCAACGCTCGCCTCTGCTCTGCCCGCCGGCGGCATCTTGATACTGAAATCACCTTCCGGTGCCGCTATTTTCAGTGTCATTACGAAAAACGCAAGCAACTGAAAGATGATGTCAATCATCGGAGTCATATTCAGTTCAATTTTGCGTTTCGATATTCTTCGTTTTTGCATCATAAGGCGGGGACAGAAACAGACAACAGCCCGATTCTAGCGAAAAAGAAGAAAATATACAATAGGGACAGGGGGCTTTCCGTTCCGTCCCGCACTGGTACAATGACCTGCATTCCTCTTTTGTTTTCTTCTTTTTTATGGTAGAAAATGGTTCGGCAGCGTGTACGTCTGTATTTTACGAAATCGGGAACTCTTAAATTCATAGGACATAACGATTTACTGCGGAATTTCGAGATGCTGTTCCGGCGTGCCGGTCTTCGTCTTGCAATGAGTGAAGGGTTTCATCCGAAAATTAAGATGAGTTCTCCGTCCGCTTTGGCACTGGGTATCGAAGGTTTCAGCGAAATTCTCGAATTGGAATTCGAGGAATCCGCCGAACCGGTTATCCCGGATGCACTTCTCGCTGTTTTGAACCGGCACAGCGTTCCCGGTCTGCAATTCGTTTCAGCGGCATTGCTGCCCGAAGGAACGAAGAAGGCACAACTTGTTTCGTCCGTGTATGAAGTACAAATCCCGGAAGGACTGCTTCCGGCAACGGCGGAAAAAGTCCGTTATTTTATGGAACAAGACACCGTATCTGTTGAGAAGAGCAGCGGCAAAAACGTTGATGTCCGCAAGGCGATTGCCGAAATTACGCTGAACGAAAAGTTTCGGAGTTTGTTTGTTGAAATTCTAACACAACACGGACCGGAGGCGGGAATCAAAGAGGTTCTTACCGTTCTCGGATTAAGCGGAGAATTATTTAAGACGGTATTTCCGAAGCGGATACTTTGCAAAGTCCGTTAACCGGCAGCGGGCGGTTTGTTTTCCGGTTTGGCGGACATCATAATTCCGGCGGCAGTTAAAAACAGACCGAGCAGCACCGCAGCGTTGATGGTCTCGTTAAAAAAATAAAAGCCGATAACGGACAGTACGAGCATTTGACTGACAGAAATGAGCGATGCCTGAACCGCCGTTGTCATTCGCAGACCGTGAACCTGAAAAAAGAAGCCGATTAAATTCGTAAGTCCCGAAAGAAGAACGATGTACCACGCTTTATCCGGCACGTTGTAAAAGCCCGCTGCGCCGTGTTCCCGAAACAAACAGGAACCGAACACCAGAACGCCGGTCGCCAAAACAATACTCATCATTAACGTAATAGGAAACGCGGTATAGTTATTTCCTGTTCCTGCTTCCCCTTTTTCTCTCTTTTCCTCTTTTCCAGCCCAGTGCGAAAATTGGAATGACAGCCAAATGCTGTTATTATTATCCCAGTCCCGCAGAACAACATACCGCATCATCACGATATAAGCAGCATAAGCAGTACCGGCAATGAACGAACCGAAAGCAACGAGAAGGCAGTATCCGCCGGAAAAGGCGGAAACAACGGTCTCCGGCTCGCGGGACGAAGATTGTGATTTACCGATACTCAACAGCATAATGGCAACAATAAGAATGGAGATGGCAATTTTCCGGTTGCGGGACAGCGGGTCGCCGAGAAACATTTTACCGAGAACAGCGGTACCGAGAAGCGTTGAAGATTGGACAATCGGGACAGCAACAACTAATCCGATGACAGCAAAGCCGAGGACGTGCAATCTTGCCCCGATAAGTTCGCACAGTATCGAGGCAATGAACCCATAAAAAATAAGTTTCCTTGAAACGCAGCGGTAGCGCCCCTGAACAAACCGGAACGCCAGCCACGGGACAAGAAACGATACGCCGATAAGTTCTTTGTAGAACAGCATCCAATCATTCGGTACTTCGCTTTGTGTCAGTAAGCGGAGCATCGAATTCGATACGGCATAAAACATTGTCGAAATGAATGCGAAGACCATACCGGTCCAGCGTTCACGCACCGGGACAAGCATAAAAGGATTGATAATGGATAATTTATCCGGTAATACTATACCCGCCCCTTGTCAATTATCAACTCTTCCCGGCTTTTCTTCTTCTTTTTTCTCCGGGACAATTTGCGTACCGGACGGACCAATCGCGGTGGTCTGAACAACAACATCGTCGTCAACCGCCCAAGTGAAATGCGGTACGCCTGCCGGTTCCGTGTAAAAACTGCCCGGCGGCATTGCGACGAGTTTCTTCGCATCGAACACTTCGCCGACACCGTAGTAATATGTTCCCGAAATAACGACAACAGTTCGGGAATCGGTGTGCGTATGCGGAATGACTTGTTTGCCTTTCGGAATTTTCGTTCGGGTAACGTACAGTCCTTTCTCCCGCGGATTGCCGACGAGCGTTATGGTTTGCGGAGCAGTGCTTCGGTCGCCTTGCGGCTGCGGCGGAAAACGGAAGTCCTCCGGTGCCATAAACAGCAGCGGAACGTCCGGTTCTTTTGTTTCACGGGGAATCGGTAATTCCCGTTTTTCCGGTTGAGCCGGCGGCTGAGCCGGACGGCGGTATGTGCGCTGCTGTCCGCTGAAAAAGAGGACGCAAAGTACCGCAAACGCGGCACTTAAGATAATTACTTTGGATTTCATTGCGGGTACTTCTAAAAACTATTTTTTACTCAAAAAAAAGATAACAAAGAGAGATTTTTCTTTGTTTTTTCTTTTTTACTGAGGAGTTTTTAGAAACTCCTTTACGGTATTATCGGCGGAAGAAGTCCGTCCGATAAAAAAATTACTCCAATGCCGCCAGGTACCGCTCGGTATCAATCGCTGCCATACAGCCGGATGCCGCCGCCGTATTCGCCTGACGGTAGTAATCGTCCGCCACGTCTCCCGCTGTAAAAACGCCCTGTACGCTGGTGTTCGACCGGAACGGCACAGGACGGGCAACAAAGCCCTTCTCCGTTAAGCCGATTTTGCCGCGGAGAAAACCCGTGTTCGGCGTGTGTCCTATCGCAACGAAAACGCCGGAAACGTCAACCGTCAAATCCGCGGCACCGACCGTACTGCTCACCTGAATTCCTGTAATGCCGTCTTTGTCGTTACCCAAGAATTCCTTCGGCACGCGGTTCCACAGGATTTCAATTTTCGGATTGCCCATCGCCCGTTTTGCCACGACTTTCGATGCCCGCAGTTGGTCGCGGCGGTGAATCAGATACACCTTTGACGCAAACTTCGTCAGGTATTCCGCTTCTTCCACCGCAGAATCGCCGCCGCCGATGACGGCAACGGGTTTATTGCGGAATCGCGGCAACGCACCGTCACAAACGGCACACGCGCTAACCCCCCGGTTCTTAAACCGCCCTTCGGATTCAAGACCAAGGTAATTCGCACTTGCGCCCGTGGCGATAAT
Source organism: Planctomycetaceae bacterium (assembly GCA_031261125.1). Lineage (GTDB taxonomy): Bacteria > Planctomycetota > Planctomycetia > Pirellulales > Thermoguttaceae > WRKP01. Next base: position 12,343 of record JAISJZ010000223.1, read on the forward strand.
CACCGTTTGCGTTTCGTAGGTATTGCCGCCCGCCCCGATGAGTTTGAACGGTTTAGATGTAAAATCAACATCGGCAACGTCGTCTGTTACCACGCGGGTACCGAAGTGAACCGCCTGCGCCCGAATCAGTTCAACCAATTCGGGACCGCTGACCCCGTTCAATTCAGGGTCGTGCGGTGCCAGCATCTCTTTGCGGGACGCGGGAACGGCGGAAGCCAAATAGCCCGTGATGTCGCCGGGCGGAAAACCGGGAAAATTCTCCACTTCCGTTGTTAGGGCGAGTTGTCCCATCGGAAGCGTACCGCGTTCCTGATTTTCCTGCGTGAAGTTTCCTTCGATGACAAGCGGCGACAGAGCAGCGCGGGCAGCGTACATTGCTGCCGTCCAGCCGGCAGGACCGCTGCCGATGATGATGACTTTTTCCATTACGCTTTACCTTTCTTGTTTTGGAACCGCAAGCCGGACGGAGCGTGATAACAGGCGTATTCGGTAACGATCGCGCCTTCGGGACCGCCCATCATAAAGTGCCAATCGCCGATACCGGTCAGTACGGCTTCACCTTTGCCGAGACCGGTGTGCGCCGTCAATTCCTGCCACTTGAAACAGGTAATCGCGTTTTCATCCAACTGCGACTTCGGCAGCGTTACACCCTGCGGCAGCGGGTCGTTCTTGGAACCGCCTTTGCCGAAGTTATAGATGCTGCCGTTGCGGACTTGCCAATACTCGTGTTTCGCCGGTTTATCTTCGGCAGAGACGTGCGAATGTTCGGGAATCATCTGGAACGGCAACAGGTAAATTTCGTGACCGAAATAACCGTGTTCCTTGTCGTTAAGCCAGAAGATGCCGCCCATTCCGACTCTGGCGAAGTCGCCGAGACCGAAGTCCGCCACCCAAAAGCGTTCGTCTTCGATGACATCCGCCAAGGTGTAGTGATGGTAGGCAAACAGTTCAGCAAACGCTTTTTTGGCGTTTGCTTGGTTGAACGAACCGTCCGCGTTGTAGTAGAACGAGTTGTCGTGCTGCTTCAGCACTTTTTTTCCTCCGGTACTGCGTCTTCCGCCCCGCAGAAGACCTTGGGCAAACAATTCCGTCCCGGACAACGCCGCTAACGCCGCGGTCGAACCGAGAACCTTTGATAGACATTCACGCCGATTCATTGTGAACCTTTCTGAAAAACGGATTGGGACATAAAAAATGACAGCCGGTTATCTTACTGTAAAACGTTTTCGATGACAAGATGAGAACAGGTCAAAAACAAATTTTGCAGCCGCTGTATCCGCAACCGCGTAACGTTGCCGTTGTGCGCACGCCTTGACCAAGAAAAAAAAAGAACATATACTAACACCGGTATAGAATATCTGCGGGGTACGTCTAAAAACTATTTTTACTCCGAGAAGGATAAGAAAAGAAGAAGGAGTTTTCAGAAACTCCCTGTACGAAAATGGACAATGCAGAAAAATAATACAATGTCCGGTCAATGGAAAAAACGGGTTCTTGTCATTGTCGAGACATCCCGCGGCTACGGCAGGAATCTCATCGAAGGAATTACGAAATACGCCGTTGAACACCGCAACTGGAACTTCTTTTTGTGCGACCACGATGCGGCGTGTCAGGATACCCGCTGGCTGGAAACGCGCCAAGTTGACGGTCTCATTGCCCGATGCAATCACGAAAGTATCCGGGCATTCTTCCATAATTTTCCCGGTAAGAAAATCAGTTTAACCACCGATGACAACACGCTGCCGATTTACATCCGATTGAACAATGAGAAGTGTGCGCAGTTAGCCGCCGAACATTTTCTCTCCCGCGGTTATGAGAACTTTGCGTATTTCTCCATCGGACACAGCGTTTGGTCGAAATACCGGTACGAATGTTTCGCTTATGTATTGCAGCAGCACCGCCTGCAATGTCTGCTCTGCCCGGAAGCGGAGCGGCAAACGAACCGGACGCTGCCGACACTATGGTGGAGCGGGTTGGACGATTCCGTACTGGGTTGGATAGTATCGCTGCCGAAACCCGTCGCTGTATTATGTGCCAACGACCATCACGCTTTCTACCTCGCTAATCTTTGCCGGTTTTACGGTATCGGCGTGCCGGAAGAAGTCGCAATTCTCGGTGTGGATAATGATGAAAGTTTGTGCAAGGCAACGCTGCCGCAACTGTCGAGCATTGACCCGAACGCGAAGTTAATCGGCTATAACGCCGCCGCCATTCTTGATGCAATGATGAATAACGAAACACTGCCGGCGGAGTCGGTATCCGTAGAGCCGGCGTGCGTTATTATCCGGCAGTCAACGGACAATACGGCGGTGAACGACCCGGTGCTGGCACACGCTTTGCAGTTCATCCGGGAAGAAGTCGCCCGAAATCTTCGGGTTAATGAAGTGGCGAAAGAAGTCGGTGTTTCCCGCGGTACGTTGAACACCTTGTTTATGCAGCACTTGAACAGTACGCCGTTGAAAGAAATCCTGCGTGTCCGAATGGATTGGGCGAAGGATTTACTGCGGAACACCGACGGGTCGATTACGGAAATTTCGCAAACAGTCGGTTATCAAACGCCGGAGTATTTTAGCCGGGCATTTATGCGGGAGGTCGGCGTGAATCCCAGCACTTACAGAGCGGAACAGAATCATTGACCGTGAAATACAACGGTTTTCCCTGAAACGTTCTATCATATATCACGGTATTTCCCGTGATTTATGCCGGCTCTCTTATCTAATCGTTCAATTTTCCTGTGTTATTGTTCAAATATCGCAAGAAAGCGTGTTCAACACGGTTTCCGGCATTGTAGTTGCGGACAAACTATCAGGCGCGGCAGAGGCGGCGCATCAGTGTTAGTCCCCAATCACTTGTGATGGGAGAAAGGAAACCAATATGACCGAATCGACAAATGTCAAAATAGGGGGGGGGTGGTAATTTACGCCGTTTTTGTGGTTTTACTCTCGTTGAACTTCTGGTTGTTATTGCCATCATCGGCGTTTTGATTGCCCTGCTTCTTCCCGCGGTGCAGGCGGCTCGTGAAGCCGCTCGGCGGATGTCCTGTACAAATCAACAGAAAAACATTGGACTGGCACTTCATAACTACCACGATACCTATCAATCGCTCCCCGGCGGAAGTGTGTGGCTCGTACTCACTAACTCTGCGGGCGGAACTCCGGTTACAGTAGCAGAGTGGTCCCCTTTCACTGTTCTCCTTCCTTTTGTGGAACAGCAAGCCCGTTACGACGCGGTTTTAAGCATAAGTGTTCCCAGTGGTACGAGTAACCTACATGATCCCGCAACAACATATACCGCTTTGACTGGAAAATGTCCTGTTTTCGGATGTCCCTCTGATAGTAATTTTTCAGGGGCGGACGATTCATTACTGACTCGCACAAGTTACGTCGTATGCAAATCGGATGTTCTTAATAATAGTAACGGTTGGGGAACAGGTGTAAACATTGAGGCGGCTCGACCGCGAATGGCATTTCCAACAGACAACCACAAAGGACTGGAAGCCATTACCGATGGGACAAGTAATACCATTGCTCTTAGCGAAAGCGGTGTACTTCCCCCTGTACCCAAACCAGGCGTTTGGAGCAGCGGGCGTGAAATTAAGTACGCCTTTTCTGGTGCCGTGGCTAATTTGGCAACCAGTAACGGTATTGCCAATTGTCTCGCCACTGTTGATCCGAATGATAGACGTTTAGTTAAAGGTACCACAGCCGGTACTGCTGCGGGTCAATACCAAGCGCGCCGTGGATATTTTTTGTACTCTAGTTACGGATTTTATACTGCATTTGCTACCGTATTACCGCCGAATTCGCCTCATTGCGGCAATGCAGGTCCCGGTGCGTGGGGAATGTATTCTGCGAATAGTTATCATCCTGGCGGTGTCAACGGAACATTTTTTGACGGTTCGGTTCATTTTATTTCCGAAACAATTAACAGTGTTTCACCGGGCTTAACCGCCGCACCGAAACAAGAATTGAATGGTGAAAGCCAATATGGTGTTTGGGGAGCATTCGGTTCCATTAACGGCGGCGAATCCAAAGGGTTATGAATTTATGGTCAAAAGTATTATCACAAGTATTTGTAAATCGAACAGATAAACCGAAACAAACTATTTTGTGTTAATACTTTTACTTATGGTAACATCGATAAACTAGAGTTATGTTCACAAGTTGTGTTTAGCGTCCGGCCACGGAGTTGGATATTTCGCTTATTTTAGGTCATTTTTTCTTTTAGTCAATGGACTTGTTCTTTCTTGATTCCGTCCGTGAATATCACTCCGTCGGCGACCTCTGCACATAAGTCCGGCTTGTTCAAACGCCGCCAACGTCTCTCCGCCTGCTCAAGCAACTTGAAACTCATCATCAAAAACGTCTCCCGGCTGCCGCAGCCGAGCATCTTGCAAGTACGATG
>JAISJZ010000304.1 GCA_031261125.1 Planctomycetaceae bacterium
GATGAGATATTTATTTTGTATGTTTCGTGTTGAAATTTTCTGCCTGTTTGACCGCTTCGACAGCATCTTCATACGTCATCACGCCGCTCAAATCGTTCGGCGTGAACTTCCAACACCGCCGAATAAACCAGAGAACAAACGGTACCGCCAGCAACGCTGCCCAGCCGGCAGAGCAAAACTCCTGAAACGGAACGCCGGAATGATAACGCGAATACGGATGAATGAAACGGAACAAACAAAACGGGTTAAACATTGCAAAAAAAGAATCTGTGTAGGATTCCTCGAATAAATTCAGATTTGTTAAATCGGCAACGGCAAACGTATAGCAAATTGCTCCGCCGAAAATCAGTGTGATTGCCAAAATTAAAACGATAATGCCGGTTTGTTCCGGTTTGCAAATTTTGGAAGCGAAACGCAGCCGCAGAAACATTGCCGTTAGGGTGTAGTCAAACGAAAACAGCAGCCAATACCAAATTCCCCTGTCCAGCGGCGGATTGGTAAAAATACACACCGCACACACGCAGGCGAGCATTACAAACCACCAAGCGAAACCGTTTGCCGCTCCGGTATAAAACGGAAACGCCAAAGAGCGGAACAGGATGTTTTTCGAAATGGAATGCCTGACCCGGACGCTCCAATCGTTCGGTTCACAGACAACGACCAGTGTTAAAAAACAAAGAAAGATGAACCATATTCCGCACCAAGGTGTAAAGACGGCACCAACAGAAGGACCGGCGAATAAGTATGGCATAAGGGAAGAGAATGAACTGAATAAGACGAAGAGGAACGAGCCGATGAACACGGCAAAAACGGTGAGGCGGACGGGCAAACTTCGGTTTGATGCCGGCGGTGAAAATGCCCGGACGGCAAGCGACAGAAACACGGCAATCACACCGGCGGCACCGCAAAACATACTAAACAGAATGAACCAGAAATTCGACATTCCGATACCGAAGGACATCCGGCTGGCAAAGACCATCGAAGCGAACGCCGGCATAATGCAGAAGAGGAAGAGACACAGACCGCCGACCGCGAGACCGGACATCTGCGCTTTCGTTTTGATATTCGCACCAGAAGCAACGGCAATGCTGTTCAAAACCTGTATTGACACAAAGACCGAACAAAAAGTGAGTGTAATCGTTTGAATATCCAAGCCCCGAAGAAGATACGCCAGCATAACGAACGGAGCGGTTGCGCTCATCAGCATTACCGTCAGTACGGCACCTGCCCACGCTTTACCGAAGACGATACTTGACGGTCGCAGTGTTGAAATGAACATTAAATCCTCGCTGACCTGTTCGGCGGCGGTCGTTGTTACCGTTAGACCGAAGATGGCGAGGAAACACGTCAGCGACATAATAGAGGTGAGAATTCCGAATAAGATGCTGCCGCTGCCTTCGTTCTGTGCCGTTGTCTGCATTTCAGCGAGCGTAAAACAAAAGCAAGTGAACACGAGGACGGCGAGGTACAGGTGCAGCAGAACAACGACGAGCCGGTTGCGTACCATCTGCCGCAGTTCCCGAAGCATCAGCGGATTGATATGATTGTCGATTATTTGCGATAATGTACCCATATTGCTAGCCCGGTGGTGCTTGCGGCGGAAGGTTCCCGCATATAAACTAGGAAGGTGATCCTAAAAACTCTTTTTTAACACAACAAAAATAAAAAAACAGAGGAAATTTTCTTTCCTTTCTTTTTGGAGGTTTTCAGAACCTCCCCAAAATATGAAACCGTCCGCACCATTATCCGTTCTGATTTGTTTCTTTGCAATAACCGCCCCGCTTTCGGCAGCGAAATACGTTCTGAAAGACGGCAGAACTGTCGAAGGCAAACACGCCCAAATCGCCAAAGTCGATGAGAAAGCGGAAGATGTCGGCAAGAGCAAAATCCGGCTTATCACGGTCATTGATGACGGACTGCGGTACCTTTACGTTTCCAAGTACAACATTAACGCTGCCGATGATGCGGCGGAAATGCTGGAAACGTTCAAGACACAACTGTACTACACCCGCGACGGCAAACAGGTCTCGGTACTCGGCGAGTTCGACAACTCGACTCCGTTCGACCCGTTCGGACGGCGGCTCTTGACGGTTCATCACTACGGCGGCACCGAATTTTTTTCGCAGGCAATCACAGAGTTGAATCCGAAGTACATCCGGGCAAGGGCAATTCATCTGAACAACAATCCTGTTGTCTGGGATATGCGGCTTGCGGCGAATTCACTGCCGCGGGAACAACTGACACCGATTCTGATGAACCAGATTGACCCGAAAAATCTGGAAGACCGCTTGCGTCTTGTCCGGTTCTACATTCAGGGAAAACTTCTCGAAGATGCGGCGGCAGAGTTGTACGGAATACTTGACGATTGGAAGGACGATACGGATGTGAAACAGCGGTTGAGCGGCGTGTTCCGAATGGTGGAACAGCAGCGGTATCAACGCCGCCTCGATGAGTTGGAACTGCGTTGGAAGGCAGGACAATTCGTTCTCGTTAAACAACTGCTGAACGAGACAGCCGCGGACAAGAACCTGCCGGAACAACTGTTTATGTCTGTTCGGCGGATGCTGCAACGGTACGATGATTTTGATAAACAGCGGACAGAAATTATCAGTCGACTCCAATCGCTTTATGAGAAACTTCCGCCGGAGCAAAAAGACGAACGGATTTTGCCGATTCTGGACGAGATTGAAAAAGGACTTTCGTTAAACAACGTTGAACGGTTTGCGGCTTTTTTGCTGTCCGTGAAGGACGAAAAGATGCCGGACACAGAAAAACTTGCCGCGGGCATCACGGGCTGGTTTGCCGGTTCCAATGCCGATAACCGGCGGCTGTCGATTGCCGCAACGCTGCCGGACGTTCGGAAGGATATTATCGAGTATTTGCAAAGCGGCAGCGGCAACGTTCAACGGCAGGAAATTTTGAAACGTCTGCGCTCATTGGAAGCCGCCCGACCGGAACTGGTTGCCAAAGTATTGGCTTACATTAAACCGCCGCCGTTGACGGATTTTAATCCGCAAGCGGCACAAATGCCGCCGCTAACGGTTTCCAATCCCATTGCCGGTACCGTTGACAAGATTCATTACCTCATTCAACTGCCGCCGGAGTACGATGCGGACAAGCGGTATCCGGTCATTGTTGCGTTGAACGGGGCGGCGCAGACACCGGAAATGATGCTCGATTGGTGGGGGGGAACACTGCGCGGCAAAGAACGGTTTGGACACGCAACGCGGAACGGCTATATCGTCGTTGCCCCCGATTGGAATCCGAAAGAAATTAAGAAACTGGATTACGATTTTTCGGCATTGTCGCACGCGGCGGTGCTGTTATCACTGAAAGACGTGTTCCGCCGGTTCAGCGTTGATACGGATAAGGTTTTCATCACCGGTCACGGCATCGGCGGGACGGCAGCGTGGGACATTGCGCTGGCGCATCCTGATTTATGGGCGGGGGCAGTTCCGTTCAATGCTGTTGCGTCAAAGTACATCAATGCGTACCGGGACAATGCGCAGTATGTTCCGCTGTATCTCGTTTGGGGCGAACTGGAAGGGTTTAACAATCAGAATAAGTGGACGTTGAACGCTTCGATTCTGAACCGGTATTTGGCGGTACAGCATCAGCCGCCGGACGTAACGGTTGTCCGGTACATCGGTCGCGGTGCCGAGGGGTTTTCGGACGAAATAGTCAACATCTTCGATTGGATGAAATTGCGGAGCAGAAATTTTACACCGCTTGAATTCACAACAGATACACTTCGGGCTTGGGACTCCTTTTTCTGGGGAGTCGAAATGAGCGGCATCGAAAAGGAGAAGCCCGAATTTTTGCGTGACCCGCTGTACTGGTCGGCGGACAGTTCACTGCCGAAGAATATGCTGTCGGTTTCTGCGAAATTGATTAGGCAGACGAACCGGGTTCAGATTGACACGGCACCGAAAATTTCCGGCATAACGGTTTTTCTCACGCCGGAAATGCTCGACTTCGGAACGAAGACAGTGATTATGGTGAACAACAAACCGTATCAACCGGCGAACGGGCTGGTCGAACCGGATATCGGTGTTATTTTGGAGGATGCCCGCACCCGTTGCGACCGGCTGCATCCGTTCTGGATTATGCTTGACGGTACGAGAACGAAGCGGTAGAATGGCATCACCGGCGGCTGGTTGGGCTGTCATTCCTCTAACAAACAGTTATTGCAATGGGTTTTGTACGGGCATACATTTTGTTGGTCAACGCCGTTGATGAAATTAACGCTAAACAGGGGCTTATCAAGCCGGAAGAAGTCCGAAAGGTTGAAGTGCTGGCGTTAGTCGATACCGGTGCGTCAACACTGGTCATCAACGATGAAATCAAGGAAAAATTGGGTTTGACTACGGATGAATACACGATGGGAACGCTGGCGGACGGAGCAACGCCGAAAGTGGAAAAAACCAGTCCGATTAAGATTTACTTTAAGAATCGGACAGCAGTGTGCAGCGCAATGGTGATGCCGAAATCACAAAACATCCTGCTCGGCGTACTGCCGATAGAAGAAATGGACGTTATTGCCGATACGAATATACAGGAGTTGGTCTTGCCGCCGGGACGGGAAGACCACGCATTAGTGCTGCTCTAATTACCGCCGTCCTCACTTGTGCTGCTGCCGCGTTTTTTATGGTGCCGCCGGCGGGGTAACTTTTCCTCCTTCGTTCGTCTTGAAATGTTTCGTCAAAACATCCAACTTGCTTGCGGTATCTGCCAACGATACCGCCGCGTTATGCGACTCGGAAGCCGCCGACGTGTTCTGTCCCGCCGCATCGTTCAACTGAACTACCGCTCTGGCAACACCGCTGAATTGCTGCATCTGACCATCTGATTCGCTGCTGATTTGCGTGATCAGTTTGCTCACTTCCTCCACTTGTCCGGTGATAGCGTGTAAGGACTCCGATGTTTCCGTTGCCGCTGTGCTTCCCAAACCGACCTGACGCACGGACTCCTCAATCAATGCTGACGTTTCCTTCGCTGCCTTTGCACTTCTTGCTGCCAAGTTACGGACTTCTTCGGCGACAACGGCAAAACCCTTGCCGTGCGTTCCTGCTCTTGCCGCTTCAACGGCGGCGTTCAAAGCCAACAAGTTCGTTTGGAACGCAATGTCATCAATTACTTTGATAATTTTGCTGATTTCATCGGAACTCTTGGATATAGCGTTCATCGTTGAAACCATTCTGTCCATTTTTGTCAGCCCTTCGGTCGAACCTTTTTTTGCTTGATTTGCCAATGATTTTGCTGTCTGTGAATTTTCGGCGTTGTTTTTTGTCTTATTGTTCAAATCGCTGATTGCTGCGGCAACGTCTTTCAGTTGCGATGTGTTTTCGTGAGACGACGAAACCAGCACTTCGTTGGTTTTCGTTAAACTTTTGCCTTCATCCGTAATGTTCCCTGCCAAACCGGACAGTTCCTTTATGGAATCGTAAAAACCGTACCGCATTGCGATTAACGCTTTACCGAGTTCAGCGGTGGACGGCAAAAACTAGGCCATTGGATAAGGTATAAACTTTGAGAGCCAAAACCTTTTTTCAAGGAACCTTATGAGCAAGAAACGCACGATTTACCCGGCGGCATTCAAAGCG
>JAISJZ010000314.1 GCA_031261125.1 Planctomycetaceae bacterium
TTACCGTTATGGACGCTAATGTTCGGACGCATATTTTTGGAACGTTCCGTCTGTGCGGTGTTCAACACGCTCGGCAAACCGGGTTCTTGTTCGATAACTTCAGCATCGCCCGCCCATTGCGGACCGAAGACCGCAATGTCGGTTTTGCCGTCGCCGTCCCAATCGCCGACTACCGGCTGGTCGGAACTGCTGCCCAATTCGCACCACAGGTCTTCTTCATCCCATTCGCCGTTGCCGTTCACGTCAATATACCAATTTCCGTTATGGAACACGGCAAGGTCGGCGATACCGTCGCCGTTGAAATCACCGACAAGCGGAATTCCGCCGTCGGGACCGAACTTCGCCTTTCTCGTAATGCGCCCGCTTTTGTCCCGAACATACCAGACCGATTGGTTCATCGGCATTGGTGTCCACGCAACGGAAACGTAATGAGCGGTATCGCCGGCAGTTGTTGCGTTATATTGAACCGTTTGCCGCGATTTGCTTGCAATATCTCCGGCATCGGCAAGACCGGCATCGGCATCCCGCGGATAACCGGCATTGACCACGCTCAAATGCCACGAATATCCCGACGGCAAACCGCCGCCGCCGTATCCGGCAAGCAGGGATTCTCCAATGTACGGCGCACTCCAACTCGGTGCCGCTGCCGCCGGTGGTTGTCCCGATGCTCCGCTCATCCGCGGCGGTGCCGGTACCGGCGGTGCCGGCGGCGGAACATACGGCGGAGGCGGTTCCACCGGTTTTATCCACTCGCCGAAGTTGTAATCCGTCCCGTGTTCGTTTTCACCGACCGGAATGGCAGAAATAATATCATTCGCGGACTTATCGCCGCCGAGTGTTCCGACGGTTTCTTCTCCGTCATCGTAATCTTCCGGCTGTGTTTCAACAACGCGGTACGTTTCATTCGGTGTTAAATCATCGAAAATGTAATAACCGTTTGCATCAGTTGCCGCCGTCCGTCCGGCATCAATGTATTGACCGCCAACCAGTTTTTGCAGCGTGAGAACAACGCCGGAAATACCGGTTTCGCCGGAGTCCTTCACTCCGTTTTCATCGGCATCAACATAAACATAACCGCTGATAGAACCCGGTACCGGCGGCGGAGGCGGCGGTGTTAATTCACCGAAGTTGTAATTTTCGCCGTGCTGTCCTTCGCCGACAGAAATTGCCGAAATGATGTCATTCGCGGACTTATCGCCGCCGAGTGTTCCGACGGTTTCTTCTCCGTCATCGTATCCGTCCGGCTGTGTTTCAACAACGCGGTACGTTTCGTTCGGCGTTAAATCGTCAAACGAGTAATAACCATCCGCATTGGTTGCCGCCGTCCGGCCGGTGTCAACGTATTGACCGTCAACCAGTTTTTGTAGCGTGAGAACAACGCCGGGAATACCGGTCTCGCCGGAGTCCTTCACTCCGTTTTCATCGGCATCAAGATAAACATAACCGCTGATGCTTCCGGGTTCAGGCGGTAGAGGCGGCGGTACCAGTTCGCCGAAGTTGTAATTCACGCCGTTACCGCTCGGCGGCATTTCAATATTGCCGATGATGTCGTTGACCGAATTTTCGCCGCCGAGCGTTCCGATGGTCTCCTGTCCGTCGTTGTAATCCGCCGGCTGCGTTTCCCGCACCTGATACTTTTTGAACGGGCAAAGACCGGCAAATTCATAATAGCCGTTGCCGTCCGTCGTTGCACTCTTCGATGTCTGAATGTACTTTTCACCGTCCCAAACCCAAAGCGATACGAGAACGCCGCCGATACCTGCCTCACCTGTATCTTTTTTTCCGTTTTCATCGGCATCAGCATAGACATAACCGCTGATTTTACCGCGGAGGTTTTCGGCAAAATTGTAATTGATACCGTTGTCGTCTGAACCGATATAAATATCGTGAATCTGGTCTTTGCCTTCCGGTATTTCCAGATTGATACTGCCGCGTTCCGTTCCGTTGATGGTGCCTACGGTGTCTTTGCCGTCGCAGTAGCCGTCTGGGTCGAACTCCGTAACACAGTACGTCTGCCCCGGTTCCAAATCATCGAAATAATACGAACCGTCCTGACCGGTGAGTGTCTTTTTGACGTTGACCTTTTCGCCGATTTCGTTCATCACACAAAGCCAAACCTCGACACCGCCGATGCCTTTTTCGCCGGGGTCTTTTACGCCGTCATTATTATCGTCTTCATAGACATAACCGCTGATGGAACCCTTTTTGTATTCGCCGAAATTGTACTCCTGTCCGTGTTCGTCATAACCGAGAAACACGGCTTCAATCGTATCGTTATCCGCGGCAGGCAGTTGTCCGGTACGGTTCGATTCCGTACCAATCCATCCTACGGACTCTTTGCCGTCAGTGAAACCGTTCGGCTGTTCCGCTTCAACAATCCGGTACGTTTGGAACGGCAGTAGGTTATCGAACCGGTACTTACCGTCGGTATCGGTGCGGGCCGTTTGCCCTTCGACATCCTGATAAACATCGCCGTTTTTCACTTGCACTTTAACGGCAACACCGGTGATGCCTTCTTCGCCGGTACCGCGTGAACCGTCCAGATTTCTGTCGTGGTACACATAACCGGTCAACGATGCGTACTTAACTTCGCCGAAGTTGTACTGTGTTCCGTGTTCGTTTGCCCCAATATGAATTTCGGAGATTCTGTCCGGCTCCCACGAAGTACCGCCGCTCGTGCCGGGCGTGTCTTTTCCGTCAGCATAACCCGCCGGCTGCGTTTCCGACACCAGATATGTCCGACCGCCGGGAATGTCCGTAAATTCATAATAGCCGTTTGCATTGCTCTGCGTTTGCGACAGCCATTCGTATTCGCCGGCGGTATTCTTGTAATACAGATTAAGGAGAACGTTCCGAATCGGATTTTCGTTGCTGGAAAACTGCCCGTCGTTGTTAAAGTCCTCATAGACATAGCCGCTGATAGAACCCGCTTTCGGGTCCTGCACATCCAGCGTTCCCCACGCACCGGCGGTGTTCACCGTATCGGATTTTCCCGTTCCGTAGTATTCATCGCCCGGCAGGAGTTGGTCTAAACCGGTGTTCTCTCCGAACCGGTATTGGTCGAGAAACATTCCCTTGTGCGAATTATCTTTGTAATCCGCAGCGGAAAAATAACTCGTAACCATTGCGCCTTCCATTTCCTTGCCGGAAACAGAACGGTCAATGCCGGTGCCTTCGCCGGCGTGATACTCATCGGCATCAATCTTGAAGTAGAATTTTTTACCGGCAGTGAATCCGGTAAAATCAATAACGAGTTGTTTTCCGTCCAGCGACAGCGTTGCGTTGGCGGTAATGCCGTTATCCGCATTGCTCTCCAAATTGTAATCAAACGGATAAAACGTGCCGTAGCCGTTTGGACGCACCGCCCCGTCGGGATTGAATGAAATTTTTGCATCGGAACCGGCACCGGAAACCTTGTTCAGGTCGATAACGATTTTATCCAGCGTCGTGTTTCCCGCTCCGCCGTTCCAAGCAATGACGAACGTATCGCCGCCGGCATCTTCCTGTCCGCTTTGGAAGCCGGTGTAGTAATCCTCGTGATAAACGATACCGACGTTAATCGGTGCCGGTGCTTCGTAGGGAGTTGCCGAGAGAAATTCCCGCGGTTCTATTTCCTCGAACCGGCAAATACGTTTCCGCAGTGCCTGAATTCGTTTCGCTGTTGAATCGGTGCTTCTCATAGGAGTAAGGTATATTATCCCGCCGTTTGTGCCGCGGAGATGTGAGCAAGTACTTAAAACGAAATCGGGGAATTTGCCGGTGTCGCCGTGTTGAACGGGACAGTAAACGGGTCGTTCACCGCTTCTTTGGTGATGACGGATTCGTTCGGCGTTGTCTGGATTTTTCCGTTTTCCGGTAAATTCCAAAAACGGATGGACGTGTCGAAACTTCCTGTAATGAGTTTGTTCGCAACCGGGTCGAAAATCATTGTCGAAACGGTGCCGGTATGTCCGATGAGTTCTGCCGTATTTTTGCCGGTTGCGGTGTTCCAATAACGAATGACGTTATCGCTTTCGCCGGACACCAAACCGTTTTCGCCGCAAAAAACGACGGAAAACGTCTTGCCGGGATGTTCGTCAAAGTGCCGAATCAGCGTACCGTCGAGCGGATTCCAAAGCAGAATAAACGGACCATCGCCGGCAGTCGCCAAAACGTTCTTCGGTCCGAACACAGCGGTATGAACATACCGTCCGTCGCCTTTGAGGTCTTTGAGCAGTTGATAATCCTTCGTTGTCCAAACCCGGATAACACCAGTACGTCCGCCGGCGGCAAGCAGTAAACCGTCCGCCGAAAACGCCATTGCCTTGTTGTTCGTACCGGGAGCATCCAACGATTTGACGATTCCGCCGTTTTGAGCATCGTAAATTTGAACACTGTTCGCAAATCCGCAGACGGCAAAGTGCTGTCCGTTCGGGTGAAACAGCACTTTCTGAACGCCTCGGAGCGAAACACCAACGGTTTTGATGTTTTCGCCGGTCTGCACGTCCCAGAGTTTGGCTTTTCCGTCCTGTCCGACGGTAACCAGCCGGGTTTGGTCGGGACTGAACGCTACGCTTCGCACCCAATCGAGGTGCTGCCGTAATTCTTTGGTGAAGTGTTTTTGCCGGACATCCCAGAGCCGAACTACGCGGTCATCGCCGCCAACGGCAAGCAGCCGACCGCTCTTTTCGATGTCGATACAAGTAATGACGGGCGCATCGTCCGGGTTGCCGAGTTTTTCGTACAACGGAACCGTCTCGACCGGATTGATTTGCGGCAGCGGTTCGCCGTAAGTGTTATAACCTGCTGCGGACAAACAAGTTACGAATAAAAACAGATAAAAGCAGTATCTAACGGACATCCTTGTCCCTCCGTGCAATAGGGGTCTATCATCCCTGTTTATCGTCCGAACGGAACGAAAACAACAGGAAAAATCCCTACAACATATAAAACCGCTAAAATTTAACTATTTTCCGAAATCGTTGCAAGCGGAAAACTACATACCGGGTGAATTTTCACCGCCGTCCTTGCTGGCGGCACCCATCAGCACGTTACAATCCGCTGTTTCACTAAAAAAATGTACCGAACCGTCAGCATAAACGAAATTTACTCCGCCGGAATGATTGCTGCCGAAACAGCCGACACCGTGTCCCGCTGTCAACTGCCCGCGGATTCCATACGGCGACGTATCCTCCGTTCCGTCCGGCTTGTTGAACGACATCGAAACCGTTGTATTGTCCTCCTTCGTTTTGCCGTAGTTAAGCGGCAGATTGTAGGCGATACCTTTGGCACTAACCATCGGAATTCCCGCCATTGAATTCATCGTACCGCGTGTCCAGTCGTAATGTCCGCCGTAGTTGTCCCACGAAATTTCGCCGATTAAAAACGTATTTGAGGTGCCGTCAGTAACAGACGCTAATGTTAACAGTCCGTTCAGCGCAGTGCAGCCGGAATCGGCGTGCGGACCGACGGCAATCGTCATCGGACCCATTGAAATCGAGTAATTTGTTTGTAATTTACCGACCGGATAATACTCGTCCGTTGCCGGATTCTTCCCTAACGCACCGGCAACACCGTAGTAATGTGCCGCATATTTCTTAACCGGCATTCCAACGTCATCGACCCAACTGCCCAAATCACATTCATCTTTCGATGTACTCGGACACAAAAAGAACGTAATTTTTTTACTGCCCATTGTATTGCGTTCGTCGTCCGTGAGCGTGTCCTGATTCAGGTTCACCAAGTCCGCCGTTGCGGTTTGTTCCGCAAACGGAAGCAGCCGCACCCGCCAGCACGCCGTCTGCGGTCGCAACTCCGAAGGCGTTTGACCGGTCGGCGTGTAAGCGCACTCCGGCGGCAGCAGCCCTTTGGTATCGTGGTGATTATGTACCGCAATACCGAGTTGTTTCAGGTTGTTCGTACAACTCACCCGACGCGCCGCTTCCCGCGCCGCTTGTACCGCCGGTAAAAGCAGCGCAATGAGTACGCCGATAACGGCAATGACAACCAATAGTTCAACCAACGTAAAACCCGAAATCGTTCTGGTACGCATAATCGGTTAAAAAGTTAAATCGTCCGCAATAGTTCAGTACATTCTTTCCGACCGGCAAATGCCGCCGGAATAACTGCCGCAATGCTGCATAAAATCACCGCAACGCCGGTGCTGATGCTCAAATAATACACAGGTATTGTCAACGGCGATGTAAAACCGCCGAAGAACGAAACATATTTCATCAAACCGATAAAGCACCAGCCGCCGAGTACACCGAAAGCAACGCTCAATACAACTGCCGCTATGCTGATTAACAACGCTTCAGCAAGTATCAGCCGGACAAGTCCGCAACGGGTTATGCCCAGCGACCGTAATACGCCGAATTCAAAACGGCGAACCCGTATTGAAGCCGCAATCGTTCCCATCATTGCGAACGATGAAATCGCCAACAGTATCAACGGCATCCGCGCAGCGGCTTGTATCACTTGGTCGGCACGCGAACCGACACGTTCATTCAAATAATCGTGCGATGATATTTTCACCATCGGACGCGCAGCATCCCGCTGCAATCGGCTGGGGCTGACATATTCATCTGCCAACGCTTGCAAACTGTTTTCCAATTCTTCGTCGCTCACTTTGCCGATTCTATCGAACCAAAAATAGGCGGCATCGTTTATCTTGAAATCGTTCATCACGGTGTCGTATGGGGCGAACATCATTGCACCGGAACGATGACCGTATTTTCGGATACCGCTTAATTTCGCCATCCAAAGCCAGCCGGGAATAGATACAACGCCGCATACTTCGTATTCCAGCGGTTTGCTGCTGCCGGCGGAACTTGTTCCGGCATTTTTCCGTCCGCGTTCTTGCCGGAGCAAGCCCCCGCCGCTAACGAGATGCAATTTACCGCCGATGTGCAGTCCAGCCCGAAACGCAAACGAATCCGGCACAATACAGTACCGTCCGCCGGTCTTCAACTTCGCTAACGCTTCTTTCAACGTTCCTTCGGTAAATTGCAAGTCAAGCATCGCTTTGCCTTGGTGACGTTGCGGACTGCTGTTTTCAAACGCTTCTTCAATATCAAGTCCGAAAACGACAATACCTGCCTGCGCCTGCATCGCTGACATCCCGTTCTTTTCAAACTGTTCCGCCTGTTCTTTTACGAACAACGGCTGTTCCAATGCAATCGGCAAAAACCGGTCCTTGTCGATACCGGACAATTCTTTTACTCTGTCAATTTCTGTCAGCGGTAATCCCTTCGGTAAAATCGCCGCTAGTGTGTTCGGCAACCTATCACTGTGTGTGAACGGAACAAGCATCGAATAGCCGGATATTTCCAAGAACGAATACACGCCCAAACCAATCGACAGCGCAACTGCCGTTCCTATTGTCCGCCAAAGGTTTGCCGATAACTGATTCGCCAGCAGTGCTTTCGGAACAAACAGAATTTTCGCAAGGAACGGTGTGAAACATTTTTCCGTTAACAAAATCACGGACGGCGTAAGCAGAACGAGTCCAAGCAGTTGCGTCGGCAAACCAACGCAGGAATACAGCATCAAACGCAGCATTGACGTTTCGCTTGACACACCGTAATACATACACACCGGATTGACAACAAGTAAAAGAAAACCGATGAAACCGGCACCGTAAAACCACCGTTTGTTAACATCCGCAAATGCCCTGTTCATTCCTTCGAGCGGCTGTATTTTCGTACCGCGGTATATCGGTATGATTGCCGCTAATATTGCCCCGATGACGGCAATAAATCCCGAAACAATAACTGCGGCAGGATTTAGCCGAACGATTCGGTAATGCGCATAATCCGTCATCAGTAATTCGTAATTCAGCACAAGCCAGCCCGCTATCATTCCGCCGAGCCAGCCGAGAACAGCAAGAATCAATCCTTCGCCGAAAATCAGCGCAGCGATATGATGCCGCTCCATTCCGGCGGTGCGCAGCATTGCAAACGTGCGTGTCCGTTCGCTTACTCCCATCGACAATGCCGTGAAAACAATCAGCACCGAAACGAGCGACACGAAAATAATAATTGCCGACTGCGAAGCCGCCGCTCCGACGAGCATACCGGGATTCATCTGCCGCTGTTTGTTCAGCATTGCTTGTATATCATCAGCACTAATGTATGTCAGCGGCAGGGCTTGTCCCGCTTTGTTCTGCTCAATCCATTTTTGTACGTTCACACCGTCTTTCAAGCGGATATAGTAATACTGCGGCGTTCCGTTTTCACGGCGGTTAAAATCGCCGGCTAATAGGTCAGCACTTTGCATCGAAACATACAGCGCACCGACAGCAGGGGTGATACTGCCGCCCATCGGTCCGCCGAAGCCGCCGCCGAGTTTCTGCTCAACGGTACCGGTGATTTTGATTTTGAATTCTTTTTCGTTAACTCTAACGCCGGCATAATCGCCGATAGAAACATTTAACAATCGGGCTGTACCGGTACCAATAACACCCTCTAATTCCTCTTGATGACGCTGCGGGCTGCTACCGAACCATTTTCCTTCTTCCAATTCAAACGGACATTCTTTTGTGTCAATGCCGATAATCACCGGATTAGGCATCGGCGTACCGTGACCGGCACGCAAACGGCGCAGTACGCTTTGCTCATCAACGTATTTTGCCGCCGTACACCGGATTTGCACCGCCGGCGCAACTCCCAAAACGAGCGGGTCGTCTTGGAATTTCGTCGGCGGCAGGGTTTGTCCCGCTTTCGGTATGACCGTCAGTTGATAATGACCAAGGTAATGTTCGCCGTCGTTTTCGTACTGCATCACAACAAGGTCGATACTGCCGAGCAGCCAGACGAGCATCGCCGACATTGCGGATGTCGCCAGCACTGCCAACGCAATGCGGGAACGGTGATACCGCGCTTCGCGGAAAATAAGTTTAAGCAATAGGTTCATCGCAATATCCGTCCGTCTTTAAGTTGAATCGTTCTATCGCCGAAAGCGGCAACGGCTTTATCGTGAGTTACAACAATCAGCGTCCGTTTCTGTTCATCGCACAGTTTCCGCAATAACTGACAGATATTGTCAGAATTGACAGAATCCAAATTACCCGTCGGTTCGTCCGCCAAAATAATCGCCGGTTTCATCAGCAACGCTCTGCCGATTGCAACCCGCTGCTGTTCCCCGCCGGACAATGCGTCGGGACGGTGATGCCGCCGTTCCTTGATTTCCAGCAAGTCCAAAAGTTCGTCCGGCATCGGAAGTTGTTCCCGGCTCTTATCCAGCATTGCCGGTAAAAGAATGTTTTCCTCCGCCGTCAACGTCGGTATCAGGTTAAACGATTGAAACACAATACCGATGTTCCGGCGGCGGAATTTTGTCCTAACCGAATCTGTCATACTCGCGATGTCCGTTCCGTTTATCAACACGCTGCCGCTTGTCGGTGTTGTCAATCCGCCGAGCAGGTGAAGCAGCGTTGACTTACCCGAACCGCTTGCGCCCGTTACGGTCAGGAATTCTCCTTCGCCGGCGGTCAGCGATATGTCATCGACAGCGTGAACATTGCCGAAGTATTTCTTAAGGTTTTGTGGCTCTATAGGGTACATAATTTTATGCGGGTTAAATACTTCACTTAGCGCAGCATACAACTATTTCCGGCAATCCGCCAACACCAACAATGCGAAGCCCGTAACCAAATGCGGGTCGTTCTCCATATATTGACCGTTTCTGTCATTGACCCACGAACCGTCTTCTTGCTGTGCCGCGAGCAACTGCTTTACCAAGTCGCCGCGCCAGTTATGTTTCGTACCGTCCGGTGTGGTAATGTCTTGAAGTTGCAGAACGTTCAACGCTTTCGCCATCGTTTGATAGTAGTAAAACAAACCGGAGTATTCCCGACCGGGATGTTTCTCGACATCGTAATTCTTGCTAATCCAATCGTATGCCGCTTTGACCCGTTTATCGTCCTTCGTCAAACCGGCGTAAATCATACTCTTCAAACCGGCATACGTCATTGACGCATAACTCCGCAGTCCGCCTTGGGCATCGCGTCCTTTCGGTTCTTCATACGTCGGCACATAGACGAAACCGCCGTCGTTCACCGCACCGGCAAGCGGCAGCATATTGTGTTCGCTTTCCAAATTCTGACAGCGCGAAACAAACGTCAACGCTTTCTGAATCGCAGGGTCGTCCTTGTCTTTTCCCGTTGCAACAAGAGCATCGAGAAAAAATTGCGTGTTTGATAAGTCCGGGCGGGTATCGCCGCCGTAGCCCACACCGCCGTACTTCGGTTCGTCTTTGTTCACGTTCCGCTCTTCGGTGTATTGCTGCTTCAGCAGATATTTTTGGGCTTTCGCTAATAAGTCCTTGTACTTCGGCGGCAGACCGGCTTTTTTCAATGCCTCATCGGCGGCTGCAAAACACATTACGGCGCAGCACGTTTCGTAGTTCTGAAAAAAACCTTCGGGAGTATAAACGCCGCCGTCTTCCCGCGTTGCTTTCTCAAGAAACGCTAATCCTTTGACAATCATCGGGTCGTCCGCTTTGATGCCGGAACGCAGCAGACCGGCAAGAATCACGGTCGTCGGTCCGATGCCCAGCCGGGGCGTGTTCGGCAGTCCGCGGACTGCCGTCCCCCAATAGCCGGTTTCATTCTGTGTCCGCCGAAGGAACGCCGCCGCTTTGTCAACAGCGGGCTGAATATCATCCGCCGCGTCAGTCGCCGGAAATTGTCCCGTACTGATACACAGGAACGCAAAGAAAAAAGTAAATAAATGTTTCATTGAAGTTAAAGGTGTTAAAGGTAGTACCGGATATTCTATCCTATCCGATGTTGCGAAACGTTACCGTTTTCGTAACATTTGTTACCGTTACGGTAATGAACTTTCAACAGGTTGCACATATCCGTCGGCGCAACTCTTGGTACGCCAAACAGTTAAGTCAACTGTATCCGATTCAAAACGGACACTGCCGTCGCCCATACAGACGCTTACTCCGCCGGGGTGTCCGCTTGACGCATAGTAATAATTGGAATCGCCGCGAATCCAGCAGCCGGCAGACGGAAAATTCGGCGTGTAATACGACGTATAGCCGGAAGCGTAGCAGCGTCCCGACATCCACGGAAAACCGCGGTGTCCCATTAACGACACCTGTTCTGCTGTCAATGCCGCAACGTCGAGGTTCGCATTGCCTTGTCCTTCGCACAAAAACGCCCCCCGCCGCCATTCTTTTTTATCGGACGGCAGCGTATCCAGCGCAACGCCTAAAAGGGTCTCTGACGCAATCATTACATTGCTTGTTCCTGCCGTCAACGCTGCAAACGAAGTGAATCCTTCCGAATAGGTTTTTGCCCACGGTGTTTTAGCGTGCGTTTCGACATTTACCGTTCTCGTTTGAAACGTGCCGTCCGAACCATTCTCCTGTGTATAAAAATAATTCAGACCAGTACCGTAGCAGAAAACATAATTCGTTCCGTAAGCGTCGTATGCTGCCGGAAACGTGTTATGAACAACCCGCGGCTCTGAATCGGTCGGACATTTCAGAATCGGGGCAGGAAACTCCATCACGGAATAGTGTACCGCTGCCGGTGCGCTGCCGCCGCCCCAAAGATTCGTTTCCTGAATCTGGCTTGCGAAACTTCCCTGTTCGATGTAAGGAAGCACCCGCACCTGTGCCGCAAAACCGTAGTTGTCCTGTGACCGCGGCAGAGCATCAAAGGTGCCGTGATAGTTGTGAACTGCCAGTCCCCATTGTTTGAGATTGTTTGTACATTGCATCCGGCGTGCGGCTTCCCGTGCGGCTTGAACCGCAGGCAAAAGCAGCGCAATGAGAACGCCGATGATTGCAATGACAACAAGCAGTTCAACGAGTGTGAATCCTCTTAATGTTCGTATCTTCATTGTTGTTTGATGTGAGGTTTGAGAAATTCGTTCAGCGCATAATGAAACAACGTGCGCTAAGCGAAGTGTCTAATCAACCAGCAATAAAGAAAATCAAACGAGCAGCGGCAGAACCCGCTGCGGAGCAACAACAGAATTGTTAGCGGAGGAACTTGTTTCCCGTAAGGAGACAAACGGTTCAAACAGTGATTCGGCTTGAACCGTCAAGATGTTCAACGCTTCTCTTTGCGTTCGCGGAACAACACATTTGTTAACGGCGGAACTTGTTCCGTAAACAAAATTGTCCGGCTGTCCCGTTGGACTGCCGCAGTTCAAAAAACCGAACGGGTTACGGTAACGCCAAAAATCGGGAACGGCAAGATTTGCGGCGATTTCCAACTTCGACGGGTCGTGAAAGTTCTTGGAAAGAAACGCCGCGGCTCTGACTGCGCCGCCCGCTTTGAATTGCGAAACAGCAGTTCGGAAAAAGGAAACGTTGTTGTCCTCCCGCCGCAAGCAGCCGGGACTGGCAAACGATTTCATTCCGTTTTCGATAATCTGCTTTGCAAACGTTTTGTTCGGATGCGTTTCAACGTACCGTTCGGCGCGCTCCCGCACCGTACTTTGTGCCGATGCAAACGGCACAAAAGAAAAACAAAGTACGAAAAGGAACAAACGGCGAAAGACCATACGTCCTGATTTTACATCATACAAATTTTAAGTCAACCGGGACAGCGGGAAACGGCGTTTCCCGCTCATGATTTTCAAGTATCAACACCGCCTAGTTTGCCGGATGCGGGATAATCGCGCCGGTTACCACTCCGCTCCGCATATCGCATGGATTGCAAACCGGGTCGCACGGCTGACACTGATTCGCTTCACACGGCAGGCATTGATTCGGCTCACACGGTTCACAGTTCTTCATACCGTTGGTCAAATATACCGTCTCCGTGTTCTGGCGGGAACGCGATGTCGGAAACAGCGAACCAAGCCGGCACCAACTGCCGGAAGAACTGCCGCTCGACGTACAGCCGGTCGAAACAAACGAAACACTCAACGCCAATACAGCAAACAAGATAATCTTCTTCATTGGTTCTCTCCTTGTATGGAAAACACGGGGGGATGATTTTCTCCCGGTACTCTACAACATACTTAAATAAAAGCAAACGAAATAAGGGAAATATCTGTATTCTTTTTACCTGCGGCGGGGAACATTCCGCAAAAACAGAATCTTTTGAAATCTGAAAATTTTTATTAAAGTTTTAAGGATTTTGCATTTTACAAAAATGAATTCTATAATAACGCAATCTTTAATGTCTAACCGCCGCTCCGCCGCCGGCATACCTCAATGTAACAACGATGAAATACCTATTAACTTTAACTGCTGTGCTTTTTTTCACAACCTGTTTTGTCCGCAGCGTTTGTTTTGCGGACGATGCCTGGTTCGTCGATGGTCGGCACGCCGACTTATCCGCCGTTCAAAAATTGGACGAAAACGGACAATGGACGGATTAGACGCTGGACGATTTTTTGCAAACGCATCAACCGGAAAAACCGTTATTGATTCTCGTTCACGGTAACGAGATGTCCTATTCCGAATCGAAGCATTACGGTAAAATTGCCGCCGGTCTTGTTGACAAAACCGGAGAACATCGACTCGTGATTTGGAGTTGGGCAGCAGAAAAAGTTCTTTGCGGCATCAAAAAAGACGCTCTGTTGAAAATCCGGCGGGCAGATGCCCAAGGTCCCGTTCTCGCTTCGTTCCTGCAAAAATTGAAACCGGAAAGCAAAGCCGTTCTCGGCGGATTCAGTTTGGGCGCAAATGTCGTTTGCGGAGCATTGCAGAATTTGCCGGATAAAACATCACTGCGGATTAGAACGGTTTTGCTGGCGGCGGCAATCGACAGCGGTTCGTTGTCCGTACAGGGAAAATACAGCGGTGCCGTTTCCAAAACGGAGAAATTCCTGATTTATGTCAATCCTGACGATTGGGTGCTGCGGTTTTATCCGCTATTGAAAGGATGCCGCGGACCGGAAGCGGTCGGTAAAGCCGGTGTCTCTCTGTACGGACAGCCCGCTCAAGTCCGGCAAAAAGTAAAATCGGTTAACATTCAAAGTTCGCTTGGTACGGAACACGCCTTTTTGAAATCGCTGAAGGCTTTTACCGCTGACAAAAACGGAATCAATTTAATGACGACGGACGACTAATCACTAAAAATATGGTATAATAGGTGCGTTGAAAACGGTGCAAGTACCGCCGCCATTATCTCTTACCCCTGTTTTTATTATGAACATCGTATTTGCTTGCAGCGAAGTTTCGCCGTTTGCCCGAACCGGCGGATTGGCAGACGTTTGTTCATCGCTCCCCGCCGCTCTTGCCGAGTTGGGACACAACCTGACAATTATCGCTCCTGCGTATCGGCAAGTGTTTCAAGCGGGATACCCCGTCGAAGAAACCGGCGTAAAAATCAACGTTCCTGTCGGCGACCGCCTCGTCGAAGGCGAAATATGGAAAAGTACACACCCGTACACCGGCGTTGCCCTCTACTTCGTTCGGCAGGATAAATACTTTGACCGTCCGCAACTCTACACCGAAAACGGCTGTGATTACGACGATAACTGCGAGCGGTTCATCTTTTTCTGCCGGGCGGTAATGGAAACAATCGGAGCGTTGAACTTAAAGCCGGACATCCTCCATTCCAACGATTGGCAAACGGGTCTCGTTCCGGCGTATCAGGATATTCTCTACAAAGACAAATCGGGATTTCAGCAAATTGCGACGGTTCACTCGATTCATAATTTGGCATATCAGGGCATTTTTTGGCACTGGGATATGCCGCTCACCGGTATCGGCTGGGAATATTTCACGTTCGACAAGATGGAGTTTTACGGGCGGTTGAACCTGATGAAGACCGGCGTGATGTTCGCCAAAGGAGTTACAACGGTCAGCCCGCGGTATGCACTGGAAATCCAATCGTCCGCCTTCGGCTGCGGTATGGAATCCGTGATGCAGTACCGCTCTCCGATGTTGCGCGGTATCCTGAACGGCGTTTGTACGAAAGAATGGAATCCGGCAACGGATTTGCACATTGCCGAACAGTACGATGAAAAATCCGTGTTTGAGCGTAAACCGTTTTGTAAACGGGACTTACAGGAGCGGCTTGGATTGACCGTGCAGGAAAACACGCCGCTCGTCGGTGTTGTGAGCCGGTTTGCCTATCAAAAAGGGATTGATTTGATTGCCGAAATTTTGCCGTTGTGGGTGGAAAAACACGGCGTTCAGTTTGTGTTTCTCGGTACCGGCGAGCCGCATTTGGAACAGCAGATTTTAGAATTGGCACAGCGGTATCCCGAAAATGTTGCTGCCCGGATTGAATTTTCCGATGATTGGTCGCACAAGATTGAGGCGGGCAGCGATATTTTCCTGATGCCGAGCCGATTCGAGCCGTGCGGTTTGAATCAGATGTACAGTCAGATTTACGGGACAGTACCGGTGGTTCACGATACCGGCGGACTTGCGGATACAGTCGTCAATTTGGGCGATGAGACGCAGGACAACGGAACGGCAACGGGTTTTTCGTTTTTTGCCGACAACGTTCACGATTTGAACACAACGCTTTGGCGGACGCTGAACACTTATTGGAACCGGAAGGATGTTTGGCGGCAACTGATGCTCAACGGAATGAGGCAGAACTGGTCGTGGAGTAAAAGTGCGGTTCAATATATCCGTTTTTATGAAAAACTGATAGTGCATTAACCATTTGCCCGGCGGTTTCACCGCCATATTTCTCCGATGAAAACAACAACCCGCCGTGATTTCTTGAAGCAGACCGGTATCATTACCGCCGGTATTTCAGCAGCAGCGTTAGCCGTTCCGAAAGTTCACGCTGCGGAAGACAACACTATCAAAGTTGCCCTTGTCGGTTGTGGCGGTCGCGGCGGCGGTGCGGTAATGCAAGCCCTCTCTACTGCCGGTCCCAAAAAACTTGTTGCCGTTGCGGACGTGTTTGATTATAAAGTCAACGGTCTGTACAAAGGCGTTGCCGAACAGTTTCCAAAAGACGTTGACGTTCCTGCCGAGCGGCGGTTCACCGGTTTCGATGCGTATAAACACGCCGTTGACGCTGCCGGTCCCGGCGGTGTTGTCCTCTTTGCTACTGCACCGGCATTTCGTCCGCTGCACGTTGAATATGCCGTTGAAAAAGGCGTGAACGTGTTTATGGAGAAGTCCTTCGGTACCGACCCTGCCGGTGTCCGCCGGTTAATGAAAGCCGGCGAATTGGCGAAGGCGAAGAATCTGAAAATCGTCGGCGGTTTGATGAGCCGGCACAAGACATCGCTTGAAGCCGCTGTGGAACAACTGCACAGCGGCATTATCGGCGAACGGATTACTTGCTGGGCGTATCGGGAACACGGTCCCGTTGGTCTGGGCAAACGGCAGGAAGGCGAAAAAGAGGTGGCATATCAAATCCGCAATTACAGCAACTTCACTTGGCTGAACGGTTCGTTCCTTCTCGATTGGCTGATTCATAACCTTGATGTTTGCTGCTGGGCAAAAGGAGCGTATCCTGTTTCGGCACAAGGAATGGGCGGTCGGCAGCAGCGGAAGGAGAAAGACCAACTGTTTGACCATTATGCGGTGGAATACACGTTTGCGGACGGTACCCGGCTGTTCGCCCAAGGTCGGCATCAGAACAACACTTGGGGCTGTTTTCAATCAACGATTCACGGCGAAAAGGGTGTGGCAATCATCGGCGAAGGTGTTGCGAATCCGAAGATTTACAAGGGCTGGAATCCCAAACCGGAGAATGTGATTTGGGAATACAAGGAGAAGGAGAAAGACCAGTATCAAATCGAACACGATGTTTTGTTTGACTGTATCCGCAACGACAAACCGGTAAACGAAACGGAACGGTGCTGTTTTACGGCGCTGACCGGTATTATGGGGCGGGTGGCGACGGAGACGGGCAGGACGATTACTTGGGACGAAGTGTTGAAGTCCGAAGAGTCGCTTGCTCCGAACATTGACACGTTGTCGTTTGACGGACCGGCACCGGTGATGCCGAACGAAAACGGCGATTATCCGGTCGCGGTACCGGGAACATAACGTTAGAGTATGTCCTTAAAGTCAACTGCTGTTTCAACCACCTCGCCGGCAAGCGGCGTTGGCTAAATGCCGTTGCATACAGCTTTTCAGAAATAATATGATGAAAAAATTCTCACGGGTTTTGTTTGCGTTGTCCTTCGTTTTATGTGTCGGCGTTGCTTTTTCGGAAGATTCACCGGTGATTCCGGTTCCTGATAAAGCGGAGTGGGCTTCCTTGTTTGAAGGAATCAAATCCTCGCAAGCATCGGCAGATTCTCCTCGATTACAGCGGGTCTTTGCTATACAAATTGATACGGCAGCCAAAGGGATTTCGTTTTTCACAACCCCGAAAGCCGAAGACGGTTACGAACCGGGTAAAAAGGAAACCGTTCGTCAACGGACAAATGATTTTTTGGAACAGTATAAATTGCAAGTCGCAATAAACGCTGACTTTTTTGCGATTCCAAAAGGTGAAAAATACGCAACACCGGGGATTGCCGATTTACAAGGACTTACCATTTCCGAAGGAAACGTCGTGTCGTTGCCCGATAAAAAATTCGCCGCAGTTTTTCGTGTCTCGAAAGATGGAAAAGTCCATATCGAAAACGTTTCTGATGAGAATAAAGATTTTTCCGATACGGTAACGGCAGTGGCAGGAACATCGATTATTCTCCGCGGCGGTAAAGCGGTTCCTTTGTCCGGTACTGACATTCACCCGCGCACTTTGGTCGGCATTTCTCAGGATGAACGTTACGTCATTTTGCTTGTGATAGACGGGCGGCGTAAAGGTCATAGTAACGGAGCCACTCTGAATGAATCGGCTCAATGGTTACAATACTTCGGTGCTTGGGCAGGTCTGAATCTCG
>JAISJZ010000376.1 GCA_031261125.1 Planctomycetaceae bacterium
GTTTTTAGAGTCCCTTTATAAAATTCAAAATGACGGCACTACCTTTCATCCCGCGCCGCAAACCGCTTACTGCCAAAATAGGTGTTTTCGGCGTAGGGCATTATACCTACTGGGGACAATTTCCCGGTATGCTTGATGATATGCACCGGAAAATCAACGTCCTGTGTGAAAAAACCGAATCGAACGGCGTGAACGTACAGAATTTCGGTCTTGTCGATAATGCCGCCGGTGCTGCCGAACTGCTGCCGAAACTGCTTGCCGCCGACCTCGATGTGGTCTTCGTTGATATGGCAACTTACGCCACATCGTCAAGTATCGGCACGATTTTCCGCAACCTGAACATACCGCTCGTTCTTGTTGCATTGCAGCCGGATGCCGCTGTGGATTATCCGCGGACAACGACGCAAATAATGCTCACCAATGATGACTTCTGTTCCGTACCGGAGTTTATGGGCGTTGCTCTGCGTTTCGGTCGCAAACCGCCGGAAGTGATTGTCGGTATGTTGGAGAACGACCCCGTTGCCGAAGCCGAAATTACCGAGTGGTGCGGTATCGCCAAAGTGCTTCACGACTTGAAACGCGGACGCATCGGACATCTCGGACATACGCTTGAATCAATGTATGATATGCACACCGACCCGACGGCGTTGACGGCGGCGTTCGGTTCGCACGTCGTTCAATGCGAACCCGACCAGATACTGCAATTCTACAAAGAGGAATTCAAAACGGAAATCGAAAACAAGAAGAAGCAAATTCTCGATTTTTTCGATACGCCGGTGCCGGTGTCCGACCCGATAACAACGAAATTGACGGACGGCGATTTACACATTGCAGCCAAAGCCGCCGTTGCGCTGGAAAAGTTTGTCGATGCGTTGAACCTCGATGGTTTGGCGTACTATTACGAAGCGGGTGCCGGTACCGAAATGCGGCAGTTGGTAACGAATCTGATTGTCGGCAATTCCCTGTTGACCGGAGCGGGCTTTCCGATGTGCGGCGAATTTGACATCAAGACCTGCGTCGCGATGCTCATAATGGATAGATTGGGCATCGGCGGTTCGTTTGCCGAGTTTCATCCGATTGACTTCAACCGCGGAACGGTTCTTGTCGGACACGACGGACCGCACCACTTAAACATTGCCGACAGGAAGCCGGTGCTGCGGAGTTTGAAGACGTTTCACGGCAAGCCGGGCAGCGGTGCAAGCGTTGAGTTTAACATCCGCAAGGGTCCGATAACGATGTTGAGTATCGGTTTGCAAGCGAACGGACGGTTCAAGTTTGTGATTGCCGAAGGCGAATCGCTGGACGGTCCGATACCGCCGACGGGTAACACGGCAACGCACGGTTATTTCGGCAGCAATATTCGGGCGTTCCTGAAAAACTGGGTGAAGGAAGGACCGACGCACCATTTTGCCTTGGGGGTCGGTCACCACGCCGGGACACTGCAAAGAATTGCGGACTGCCTGAACATCGACAGCGTTGTTGTGCGTTAATGCCGGTACCAAGCCGCTGCACTTGACATTTTTCACTTTGTTTTCTACAATGACGGAAAATTCGTTTTCCGTTCGATTATGGCAACCAAACAAGCAATTCTCGATAAAGTACGCTCGGCAATTTCCGACGCGAAAAACAGTGTTCCGGTTATTCCTCCTCCGCCGAAAGTTTGGGACATCGAGGGACTGTCTGCCGCGGAAATGAACAGCAGGTTTGAAACGAATCTGAAATCTGTCGGCGGACAATTTGTTTCTTGTACGGATTTTCAGCAAGCGGTTGATGGTATCCGTGCGCTGCTGCACAACGCCGGTGCAAAAAAAGTTGCGGTGATGGACCGTCCGCTGTGCCGGCGTATTGCCGAACGTCTGCCGGAAATTGAATGGGTTTTTCCGCCGGACGATGCGGCGAACATTACCGCCGCGGATTTGGCGCAAGTTGATGCCGGTCTTGTTTTGCCGGAGTATCTGTTGAGCGATACCGGCAGTTGTGTTTTTTCAGCACCGGCTGCATTTGACCGCTTAATAACGTACATCACGCCGGTATCCGTTGTGGTTGCCGAAAAGCCGATGCTGCGGGAGAACCTGCCGGCACTTTGGCAGGAGTTGGAACCGCAACTGAAAACGGCGGCAACCGGAGAATTTGTGTTCGTAACCGGACCGAGCCGGACAGCGGACATCGAAAAAATACTCGTTCTCGGTGTTCACGGACCGAAAACGCTTGCGGTATTTTTGATAGATTAGTATTGCTGTTTTCCGTTCCGGCACCGGTGTTCCTCGGAAAAACAACTTGACATTCTTCCGAACCCGTGATATTTTGGGATAACTGGTTCTTAACTCCAAACCGTGCCGATAACGATGCAGGCGATTTCATCCAATTCATCCAAGGGTTCCCTGACACGCCGTTCTTTCTTGCACGCCGCGGCGGTTGCGGTGCCGTACTTCGTTGCCGGAAACGTCCTCGGAAAAGACGGAACCGTTGCTCCGAGTGAAAAAATCACGCTCGCAATTATTGGAAGCGGACACCGCGGACGGCACGACCTCCGCCGTGCATTGCAGATGCCCGATGTGCAGTTCGTTGCAATTTGCGATGTCCAAAAAGAACGGCGCGAAACAGCAAAGAATGAATGTGAAAAGTCCTTCGGACTTAAAGTCAACACTTTTTACAGAGATTTTCGGGACGTTCTCGCCCGGCAGGACATTGATACTGTTCTCATTGCGACCGGTGACCGCTGGCACGCCCACGCCTCTATTTACGCTGCCGAAGCCGGGAAAGATGTCTATTCTGAAAAGCCCTGTGCAATTACGATAGACCTGTGCCGAAAACTGGCAGAAACGATGAAGCGGACTAACGTGATTTTTCAGGGCGGTACACAGCGTCGGAATCTGGAAAATTTCCGCTGTGCTGCCGAAATTGCCCGTACCGGAAAACTCGGCAAACTGAAAGCCGTCCACGCCGCCATTTATTATTTGAACAACCGTTATGATTGGCTGCCCGGACAGCCGGAACCGGACAAAGAAATTTGTGATTGGGATATGTGGCTTGGACCGGCACCGTGGCGGCCGTACAACGAAGAATACATCCGCGGCGGCTGGCGGGGACACGACGATTTTGATTCCGGCGCAAAGCATCACGATTGGGGGGCGCACACCGTTGACCTGTGTCAATGGGCGGCGAACGCCGACGGTTCGGCTCCGGTCAAATACTGGACGGAAGATGTTCGGCTTTATGCGGAATACGCCGACGGCGTAAAACTGATAATGCGTCCGAACGGCTGGATGGGATTAGGAAACTGTGCTGTTCGTTTTGAAGGCGAAGACGGCTGGGTCGAGACCGGCGACAGCGGAAAGATTGCCGTTTCATCCGATGCGCTGCGACAGGAGTTAACAGTCAATCCGGCACAGTACGGCGGGGAAAAATACGGCGGCGGCACACACGGCGAAGACCCGTTCCCGCACATCCGCAACTTCTTTGACTGCGTTAAAAGCCGGGAACAGCCGGTTTGCAACGCCGATGTTATATGTTCGTCGCACATTGCTTGCCACGCTTCGGCGTTGTCGTGGATTTTGAAACGGAAATTGACTTTTGACCCGAAGACGGACATATTCACGGACGACGAAGCAAATCGGATGAAGAGCAGGGCGATGCGGGAACCGTGGACCTTCGGGACATAAATCAACGGATAACGGAAAAACTTATTCGCCGCTTCCGCCGATAACTTTCTCTTTTTTCGTTTCCTTTTTTTCCGCTAACTTTTCCTCAACTTTTTTGCCGAGATTCATTGCGTAAAGCATCTGTTCCCGCGTAAAATAAGGAACCGTGAACGGCGAATCAATCCGTACTTTTCCCCGTTTGTTTGCCAGTTCTTCCCACGACATTCCGTTGGCGTAGTGCCAGACCGCGGCTTGGGCTGCCCTTTGGTTGACAGCACCGCTGCCGACCAGATTGCAAAGCATCTGCACTTCTTTTTTGTCGGACACCGTTTCAATGGGGCGCAATTCGTATGCGATATGCCGCGCCGGCTCCTTCTTACCGTGTTCGAGGCAGACCATCTTGACATCCTGCCGAATAATATGTTCAGGGGCAATGTTAAACATACCACTGCTGCCGCCCATACCGCTGCTACCGCCGAATCCGCCGCCTGATGACTGATTCTGCCCGCCGCCGCTGCTGCTTCCGCCGCGGTCGCCCCGGCTGCCTCGTCCGCCGCTGCTCCCGCTGTCTAACCCTCCGCCCATATCTTCAAATTGATACAGCGGAACAGCCGCAAACGCTTCCGGCAGTTGAATCTGCAACGGAACATCCGCTTTACTCCTGACGGTTACCCGTCCGTCGAGCGAACTTTTCGCGACGATTTTCGCCTCAATCAGTCCTTGGTCAATCGCCTCGAACAGACCAACCTTAACCGGTTGTTTTGCGGCAGAACCACCGATTTTGTTCTCTTCGGCGCAGACAAACGCCGGAACCAGAAGAATTATCAAAAGCAAAACAAAACGGGAAACTCTCATATTCTATCTCCTGTCAGTAGGACGGTTCAAACAAGGACAACGCACCCTCTCTATCATTATAGGTTATTTTTCTCCGATTGTTTATAATAACATCTGATAAACAAAAAAAAAGTCCGGTTATGTTCCGAATTTTCGATAAAATAGTTATTTTTGGAAAAACAATACTCTGTAAATACAGCCGCGGACAGCACCGCAGATGAACCGGTATATCTGCCGCAATTTTGATACACCGCCATTGCCGGCGAGGATTCCGTCGTAAAACAATCTCGCTCTGACAGAAAGTCCCCCGCCGTCGTTGATGATTCGGATGTCATCTTCGTCCAGTGAATTCATAATCGCCGTTTGCATTGCCGGTTGCAAGGATTCCTCCATTTGAGCGTACCGCTGCCAGATTATATTGAGCCGCTCCCGAATGAACGTCAAACGGACAAAGTTCTCTTCGTAATAGCCGTGTTCTTTCAAAAATGTACGGACAATTTCCGTTATCGGGATGATGTCCCCCAGTTTTTCGGAACGCTGCAAACTCAACGAGCCGGGGCGGTACCGGTAATGATAGAGTTTCTCCGCAACGATAGACAAGCGGTTGGACAGCAGCAGCACTTTCCAGTGAAACGGATAATCCTCGAAAAGCAGTCCTTCCGGGAAACGAATGTTATTATCAAGTAAAAAACGGGTACGGTACAGCCGGTTCCACGCCGACGAGTATCGCTGAAGTTCTAATTTGCTCCGCAATTTTTCCCTGTCATTCGGCGACCACGAAGCAAAGGGCAAAGTCCAGAGCAGTTTGCCGTTTTCATCAGTATAACCGTCGAAGTAAAAGAACACCGCTTCGGCATTTGACGCTTGAATTTTTTCAACGGTCTTTTCGCAGAGCGTTGCGGCGATACTGTCGTCAGAATCTACAAACAGAATAAATTCTCCCCGGACGCAGGAAAAGGCGGCATTGCGGGCAGAAGCAAGTCCGCCGTTTTTTTTACTGATGATTCTTATGCGGCTGTCTTTTTCGGCGTATTTCTGTAAGACCTCCGGCGAATAGTCGGTCGAACCGTCGTCAATGCAGATAATTTCGATGTTCTGCAACGTTTGCCGGCACAATGAATCGAGGCACTCCGGCAAAAATTCCGCAGTGTTATAAACGGGAACAACAATAGAAACAAGCGGCGGAGTCATCAGCGAATAAAAGCAAGGTTAACCGTTTTTTCCGCAGCAGTGTTTGTACTTCTTGCCGCTGCCGCACGGACACGGCGAGTACGGTCCGACTTTCGGTTCCTTATTCCGAATCGGTTCCAACTTTTTGTCCGAAGTGTTCACATTATCAGCATTTTCCACCTGTTCTTTCTGCTGTTGCGTAAAACTCTGTACTGTTGAACCGGCGGCAACTTCATCGTGCCGCGCCTCCGATTCCTGCCACGTTGCCGAAACAAAACCGGGGTCAAGTTGTTCCATTCGGAAAATCAAATCCGTTACCCTTGCATACACATTTTTCCACATTTCACCGAAGATTTGCATACCTTCCCGTTTGTACGCCACCTTCGGGTCAACCTGCGCATAGCCCATTAAACCGATGCCTGACCGCAGATGGTCCATCACGAGTAAATGGTCTTTCCACGCGGTATCCAGCAAATTCAGTACCAAATTGCGTTCCATTGCCCGCATTTCGGGGCTGTATTTGTCTTCGACCAGCGAACACATTCGGTCTTCAACTTCGGCAACGTCCCACTTCAACATTTTTTCCGGTGTTAAACCGCTGGTGAATTCGCCGTTCGCCCAATCGCAGAATGCTTGCAGTTCGGTATCGTTTTTTAACTGCTGCTGCAATTCAGGAGCGGCGGCTGAACCCGTTTCTTTGCTTGTCTTAATCGTGGAGTATTTGCCGACATAATGCGTTTTCTTCTGGTTCACGCTGCGGACGGCAAATTTCGAGCCGGCGGTGCTTTTGCCCGCCCCGGATTTTTCAATCTGTTCCGCAATTTTCCGCCGCAACTCATCGGGGTCAATTCCGCTGTGTTTCATCAGCACATCGAGTTTCTCCCGCAATTCCTGATAGACCGCCGGAACGTGTTCCGATGTATTTTTACTCTGTTCAAACATTACGGCTTCGATTTCATACCGCTGTTTATTTTTTAAGTCCTCCAACGACAATTCCACGCCGAACCGCTGCTTCGCCCATTCAACAAGTCCTTCCCTGTCGTACCGCCGCCCGTTCTGGTCATTGACCGTGAAGTGATACAATCCGCCGAGAACCGGAAATTGAATTTCCTTCTCACGGTATTTTTCGTGAGTTAATTTCCGAATCTTGTCCCGCAGTTTTTCCGGCGGTAAGTTCTTTGCTTCTTCAAAATCGAAGGCAATACCGAATTTTTGTTTCAGCCACGCCAACGCTGTCCGCAACCCGTAATTCTGCTCCAAAAGTTGCGCTCCGTCCGTCAAGTCAACGTTTTCGATAAATTTGTGCGCTTTTTCAATCAGCACGGTCGAAAGTTCCTGCCGTCCGACTTTTTTCAACTCCTTTTCGGTATAACTTGTCCGCCAGGAATTGTTTGACCAATGGGCAAGGGCTTGCCAATTCCATTCTTCTTCATCAGCATCGTCCGGCAGATTCTCTTCGATACTGTCAAGAACCATTGTTTCGGACATTCTCCGTGCGTGGTCAACAGCAAATTCTTCCGCCTGTTTGAAATCCATCCGCCGAAAATCACGGGCTTCAAACTCGATACCGTTAAACCGTGCGCTCACCCACGCCGCAAATGATTCCGCCTCGTAATCCTTGTTCATAAATTGACCGAGATGCTGCTCTACTTGTTCGTCCAGCATTTCGTGAATCAACTCTTTACAGTTCGCTCCGTCCAAAATTCTTTGCCGATAACCATAAACGGACTTGCGCTGAAAGTCCATTACTTCATCGTATTCCAGCAGGTTTTTCCGAATATCGAAGTTGCGTTCTTCTACTTTACGCTGCGCTCCTTCGATACGCCGGGACACCATTTTACTTTCAATCACTTGTCCTTCTTCCATACCGAGCGAAGTCATAATCCGTTTGACCCATTCGCCGGCAAAAATCCGCATCAGGTCATCGTCAAGCGACAGAAAGAACCGCGATGAACCGGGGTCGCCCTGCCGACCGGTACGTCCGCGGAGTTGCAAGTCAATCCGGCGTGCCTCGTGCCGTTCGGTACCGACAATATGCAAGCCGCCCATTGAACGGACGACTTCGCCTTCCGCCCGCATCTGTTCCTGCTGCTCAATTTCGTTGACCAAATTCGTCCAAACATCGCGGGGAACTTCCAGCCGGGTCGGATAAGAATGTTGAAGTTGACTCCACGCCATCGCTTCGGGATTGCCGCCGAGGATAATATCCGTACCCCGCCCCGCCATATTCGTTGCAATCGTTACCGCTCCTTTGCGTCCCGCTTGGGCAACGATTTCCGCTTCCCGCTCGTGATACTTGGCGTTCAAAACCTGAT
Source organism: Planctomycetaceae bacterium (assembly GCA_031261125.1). Classification (GTDB taxonomy): domain Bacteria; phylum Planctomycetota; class Planctomycetia; order Pirellulales; family Thermoguttaceae; genus WRKP01. The sequence continues at coordinate 7,961 of JAISJZ010000376.1, forward strand.
GCTTGATTCCTTTCATATCAAGCATCCGGCTGATTTTTTCGCTCTTCTCAATCGACACCGTACCGACGAGAATCGGTCTGCCCTTAATGGACACGTTTTTAATATCTTTCCGGTCAAACCATTCGGGATTTTTGGAACCCTTCGGAATAATTTCTATGCGGTCATTTTCCTGCCGGGTGATACCGCCCCAAACCTCCTGATTGTTATTCAGTTCGAGAACATCCCACTTGTTCAGCCGTTCGATTTCCTGAACAATGGCGTTATACTTTTCCCGTTCGGACTTGTAAATTGCATCGGGGAAATTGACCCGTTTCAACTTTTTGTTCGTAGGAACGGCAATAACGTCAAGGTGATAAATTTTCCAGAATTCGGATGCTTCCGTCATACCGGTTCCCGTCATACCGGCGATTTTATCATATAACTTGAAGAAGTTTTGCAGCGTAACGGTAGCAAGCGTTTGATTTTCCTCTTTAACGCGGACACCTTCTTTCGCTTCAACGGCTTGGTGCAGACCGTCGCTCCAATTCCGTCCCGGCATTGCCCTGCCGGTGAATTCGTCAACGATGACGATTTCATCGCCCTGAATCATATAGTTGACATCTTTCTTGTACAAATAATGCGCTTTCAGGGCATTGTCAATCAAATGGGGCCACTCCATATTGCCCGCGGTGTAAAACGATTCGACCCCCGCGAGATGTTCGGCGCGCCGTACCCCTTCGTCTGTCAGGTTTGCCGTATGCTCCTTTTCTTTGACTTCAAAGTCAACGTCTTTCGTCAGTTGCCGGGCAATTTTATCGGCGCGGGAATACCGGGTTACGTCATCGTGGGCAGGACCAGCAATGATGAGCGGCGTTCTCGCTTCATCAATGAGAATGTTATCAACTTCGTCAACAATGGCAAAAGTTAATTTACCTTGAACCTGCTGATACTGCGGCGGATACTTATCGTCGCCTTTGGCGGCAAACTTCATATTGTCGCGCAGATAATCGAAGCCGAATTCGTTGTTCGTTCCGTAAGTGATGTCGCACTGATACGCCCTTTGCCGCTCATCAGCCGGCATATTGCTTTGGATGGACGCAACCGAAATACCCAGCGACAGGTACAGCGGACCCATCCATTCCATATCGCGCCGGGCAAGGTAATCATTGACGGTAACAACGTGAACGCTTCCGGCGAGGGCATTGAGATAAGCAGGTAAAGTAGCAACGAGGGTCTTTCCTTCGCCGGTAACCATTTCGGCGATTGAACCGCTGTGAAGAACCATACCGCCGATAAGTTGTACGTCGTAGTGCCGAAGGTTGAGAACGCGGCGACCGGCTTCCCGGCAAACGGCAAACGCTTCAATGAGTAAATCGTCCAGTGTTTCGCCGTTTTTGAGACGTTCCTTGAATTCGTTCGTTTTTGCTTTCAGTTCATCGTCAGACAATTTCACCATCGCCGGCTCAAGAGCGGTGATAGCGTCAACTTTCGGCTGGAGTTTTCGGACGTACCGGGCGTTGGAGGAACCGAACATTGCAGTGATATTCCGCTCAATCCAACCGGTGAGCCAGTTGAAAAAGTCGCCGACGGATTCCCAGACCTTTTCGAGAAGTTCCATCGCTTTATCGTTTTCGGGAGTGTTTTGTTCTGCCACAGTATTATCTCGCTGACCGTTAAAACCGGTAAAGTAGTAAATTCCGATTGTCTTATTTTACCATAAATCAAAATTCGGACAAGACATAACACTTGCCGAATCGACCTACTACCCGCTGTCTGTTTTTTATGCTAAAAATGGCGTTATGCGTTCTCTTACTTGGCAAAAACGGCTGTTTTATTACCTGATACGGATTCCGGTGAATCTGTTTTTTCGGCTTTTTTACCGAACCCGCTACTTCGGATACAACAATATGCCGGAGAACGGAGCGTTGCTCGTTGTTTGTAATCATCAATCACACTATGACCCGCCGCTGATTGCTGCCGGTCTGCGGCGGCGGATGAATTTTTTAGCACGCAAAACTTTGTTCAAGTTCAAACCGTTTGCCGCATTGATTGACTTACTTGACGCGATACCGCTGGAGATAAACGGTATCGGCTTTGAAGGGATTAAGGAATCGCTCAAACGTTTGCGGAACGGTGAGGTATTGCTGTTGTTTCCCGAAGGGGCGAGAACGTTTGACGGTAAAATGGCACCGTTCCGGGAAGGAGCGTTGACATTAGCGCAGCGGAGCAAAGCGGCGATTTTACCGGCAGCGTTGGACGGTTGTTTTTCAGCATTTCCCCGAACGCATCGGTTTCCGTTTTTGTTCGGCAGGTTTCGGGTCATCTACGGACAGCCGATTTACTATGACGAGTTTAAGGATTTGACGGAACCGGAACTTCGGGAATTTGTCCGCCGGCGTATTGAGGAGTTGTTCGGGAAAATAGCCGGCAGTGCCGCTGGTTCGTCGAAACGCATAAACGCTTAAGTTGATTTACCGTATTGTTGCAAAATAATGCACTGCTACAAAATGATACACTTTTTGCAAAATGATACACAACTTGTATGATTTTGCAACAGAAAAACTGCCAAACGGAAAAATATCAAAACCGTGTTATGATTGTAACGTATTGAAATAACAGCACTTACAGAGAAATGTACTTTTTTGTCATTTTTGGCACAAAATTTGCAGTATAATCGGACGGGTAATTCGCCCAAATAACTCTAACACAAGGAGAAACTGATGAATAAGGCAATGTTAAATTGCGCAAACTGGGTAATTTCGGGGGGGGGG
>JAISJZ010000401.1 GCA_031261125.1 Planctomycetaceae bacterium
CATGGCACGCTACTGAACTTACCGCTTTGGAAGAGAATTTCAAAAGGTATCGTGAGTTTTTACCGAACAAGCCGACGTTGCTGGGTATCTATATGTGGGATTTCGGTAATGCCAAGCCCATTACGCAGGAACAGATGAAACATCAGTTGGACTTTGCGCTGAAAAAGTTTAAGGAAAAGCAGATTGACGGTATGATTTTTCACTGTACGCCGCTCTGTGATCTCGGATTGGAAGCAGTCGATTATTCCCGAAAATGGATAGCCGAATATGCCGACTTGACGCGGTAGACGGCTGTTGTTACCGAAAAAACAAAATGAAAGGCAGAATTCCAATTGTCTTTCTGTACCGTTAATTTCACGTCAACGGGTTGCCGAAAATGCACGAGCCGGTTTGACTTTGACAATTGAATTCGGTCGCCCTGTTGAAATTGACAAAGTCATTGTTTGGCTCCGTGCCGATTTTCCGCACGATATTGTTTGGAAAACAGGAACGCTGAAATTTTCCGATGGTTCGAACATTGATATTTCGTTCGAAAAATCAGCGGAACCGCAAACAATCACCTTCCCGAAACGAACAGTGACATCGCTGACATTCACCAATCTCAAGCAAGGCTTCCCGCTCGGCTGGGCAGGTTTCACGGAAGTGGAAGTCTGGGGGCAAGATAAATAGTAAATAGTGAAGAGTGGATCGTGGAGGAAGCAAACGATCATCAAAACGTTTCGTTTATTGCGATTAAGTTTATTGTTTACCGACAAACACAACTCTGATTCAAATTTGATTTGGAACTCAATATGTTAGCCGTGCCGCTTTACGGTACACTGAAATATCACAACCTTCGGAGAAATAATATGACATTATTACAAAAAACATTCCTGCCCTTTTTGTTCATCACGATTCTTTCGACTTCTTTCATTGTTGCGCAAACAGAGGAAGTCCGTCCCGGTCTCGTGGAGGAAGAATTCATTTACCTTTCGGCTTCCTATCCGCAGTGCTATGCTTCGACCATTGTGGAATCGAACAAGGGAACGCTCCTCGCCGCGTGGTTCGGCGGTTTATACGAAAGTCATACCAACGTGGGAATCTGGCTGGCACGAAAAACAAACGGGAAATGGTCGAAGCCCATCGAAGTTGCCAACGGAAAACAAGACGGCGATAAATCGTTGCCCTGTTGGAATCCCGTTCTTTTCCAACCGAAAACCGGTCCGCTCATGCTGTTTTTCAAAGTGGGACCGAACCCGGAAAACTGGTGGGGCGAATGGATGATCTCAAACGACGACGGGATCACTTGGACGAACCGTCAAAAATTACCGGACGGTCTCATCGGTCCCGTCAAGAATAAACCGGTTGAACTGGACGGTGTGATCCTTTGTCCAAGCAGCCGGGAAAAGGGACCGGCTTGGCAAATTCACGTTGAAAGTTCGTCCGACGGCGGAAAAACGTGGTCGAGTACCGAACCGATCAACACCGAACAAGAAGGCGGAGCGATTCAACCGAGTATTCTCACGTATCCGAACGGCGATTTGCAAATGGTTGCGAGAAATCGTAACGGAAAAGGTCTTCTTTGGTCAACGTGGTCAAAAGATCGTGGTAAAACATGGAGTCCGATCAAACCGTTGGCACTGCCGAATCCGAATTCGGGAACCGATGCCGTAACGTTAAAAGACGGTCGGCAACTCCTCATTTACAATCACACGAACCGTACCGAAAAGAACGAGTATGTTTTTCCTAGCAACCGGGAAATGCTTAATCTTGCCGTTTCCCAAGACGGCGGCGATTGGAAACGAATCGCAACGCTCGAATGTACGCCGACCGACGAATTTTCGTACCCGGCAATCATTCAAACGAAAGACGGATTCGTCCACGCCGTTTATACGTGGAACAGGCGGCTCATCAAACATATTGTTCTTGATCCAAAATTATTTTAATAGACCTTTTCTCTAACCTGTTTTAGTTGCTTTCCGAATTGAGGTTGCATGATTTTATGAAAATCGTTATCTCCCGTCAAGAGTATTTTTATCCTTAAAAAGGTACTGACCGATGTATTCTCAACGGGTATCCAAGCCGTTTTCAGAAAGCGATTCGCAATTCAAGAAATTGTTCGGCGCCGCGTTGCACTGGCAAAAGATGTTTGACACGATTGTATTTCTCTAATGTCCATCGCATTATGCACTATAACAATTCGATAAAAATACGTCAAGAGTTGTGTCAACACACCCCAGTTAAGCCCCAATATTATTTTGCTGATTCTTTCTTTGTTTTCTCACATTTTACGTCATATTTCGGACATTTTCAGTACGCTGTCCATGATAATGTGCTATAATACCCGCTGTCTTTCAGTGAACACGTTCAAATGACGAGTATCAAAACCTTCGTTAAACAAAGTATCCTTCAAGCCGTTGAAACGCTCGGATTCAATGCGTTGTATCGGTACATAAACCGGCGCAAACTTCTGTGCTTGTGTTATCACAGTGTTATTTCGGATGATGCTCCGCTTGATAACCGAACAAACATTGCCGTTACGGTTTCGCAATTCGATGCCCAAATGCAGGAACTGCGCAAGCATTGGAATCCGATTGGGTATCAATCAATTACTCAATTAACGGCGGACGAACCGCTGCCGGATAATGCCGTCTTTATTTCTTTTGACGATGGTTGGCGTAACAACTTGACGCTTGCCGCCCCGATTCTTGCAAAGTACGGAATACCTGCAACCGTCTTTCTGACAACGGATTACATCGGCACAACGGGGCAACTCTTTTGGGCATTGGAAATTCTAGAGCGGCTGATTGCAATGCAGGATAAACCGTTGCCGATTGGGGGTCAATCGTTTCCGCTAGGACCGCCGGAATCTCCACTAAGAACAAGGATTGCCGAAGTATTGCTCAGTAGAATTAAGCAATTTCCTGTTCCCGACCGACAAACTGTTTTGACACAAATGCGGGAAATTACGAATCTGAATCTTTCTCCGAAATGGAAGCAGGAATTATACGAATTTCTTTCGTGGAACGAAGTCCGTGAATTGAAGCGGCAGGGTTGGACAATCGGCTGCCACACAAAAACGCATCCGATTCTTTCGATGTTGTCTGCCGAAGAGCAGCGGACGGAATTACAGGAAGCGAAAGCAAAAATCGAAGCGGAACTCGGTGAAACGTGCAGTACGTTAGCGTATCCTAACGGCGGAGCAGACGATTACAATGAAGAGACGGTTCGTATTGCGGCGGAGTTAGGTTTTCAAACAGCGTTCACATTGGAAAACAAGCGGAACGATTTGCCGTTGAATGACTTGTTGCGGATTCACCGGATTTGCATCACGCGGGATTTGACATTGAATTCATTTCGGGCTATAATTAGCGGGATAAGAGGAAAATGATTTTAGTATCTTGTTAGTGCTGAAAGCAAAGATATAATCACGAGAAAAATAATGAGTGTTTTACCTGCGTCTCCATTACATAACAGTCGTTTGGCTGTTCCGGTTATTGCTGATACTCTGTTGTCCCGCATCACGGTCAATCCGGCGGTATGCGGCGGTAAGCCGTGTATCAAAGGACACCGCATCTGGGTAACTCTCATTCTCGACCTTCTTGCCGCAGGAACAAGTATTGACGAAATTTTAGAAAATTATCCGTCCATCGAGCGGGACGATGTTTTGGCGTGTATCGCTTATGGGGCAGAGAAAACTAGATTCGTTTTGGTTGATTTGGAGTTGGATGATGCGGTTTAAATTGGACGAAAACTTCGGCATCCGCGGATTAACATTACTCCATCGCAGCTGCTTCGATGCAGAAACGGTTGCCGATGAACATTTATGCGGTTCGTCCGATACAGAGTTAATCAATGTTTGTAATGCGGAGCAGCGTTGCTTGATTACATTGGATGCCGATTTTGCTGACGTGTTAAAATTTCCGCCTGAACAATATGCCGGTATCGTTTATATTAAGACATCTAAACAGCAATTCCTTGACGAGATGGAATCAGCAATCGAAACGCTTAT
>JAISJZ010000242.1 GCA_031261125.1 Planctomycetaceae bacterium
CGAATGGTTGGCGGGTAACATACAACGAGCCGCTGAATGGAACAATCATTTTCATTCGGCGAACGGATAACAGAGGCGTGGTGAATGTGTTGGGAAATGGTTGGCTGGTTGACAAAAACCGGGTGAATCGGTTGGTACGTGCGGAAGTGAAACTCAATGAGAAGGTTATCAACTTTTATAGATTGCGCCGCCGCGAACCAACAGATCAACCTCTGTTGAGTGTCGCAGATTATCATTTTCCAAACAAAAAGATGAAAGAATGATAATCAAAAAACACGCAAAATGATCACACTGAAGTGCAAGCGAATTATGCACACCCAATGACAACTTTTGCACACTCCGCTGTGCTATTTTCGCCTGCACTTGACCCATTATATATTAACGATTTCAGAAAAATCGGCAAGACAACTTGTTTAGAACATTACCAAATAATCATTTCATTTGTTTTGATTCGGAAACGATGCGGTCAAACATTTTTTTATTTTACCGTTGATTTTCTACCGGAACGGCACCGATAATTTTTTTCAAGCCCGGCGTGAGCGGAAAAACCGGTGCGTTGTCCGGTGCAAAAAGCGACAGCACCGCATAGTACGGAACCGGCGGACTTTTCTCCTGCGGCAGTAAAATGTACATCGGTTGCGTCCGCAAGTTGTCCCCCTCCCGGTACATTAACAATTTGCCGTTTTCCCAAAGTTTATCGCCCCGAAACTCGATGCCGTTGTTCCGCAACTTGAAGTGAACCGCGCAGCCGTCAAACGGAACAACATCAGACAAAGTATCGGCAACTTCCGGCGGATTGACGGCTAAGCGGAACTGGTCGAGCAAGCGGTGAAACAATGTTTTGTCAATGGAACCGCCGGCAATCTGTGTGCATCCTTCGGCTGCGACCGTACCGCCGCCGAACACCGCATTGTGAATTTGAAAGTCGGTAACCGTTCCCGTAACAGCGAACGGTGAATACTGTTTAAGCAGCGGAGCAAGAGCGATGTTCTTAAATACAACATTCTCCATTTTCCATTCTCCATTCTCCATTGAGAATTCGCCGCTGAACCGGGAACCGGTACCAAGTTGCCGGAACGCCGTACTGAACACGCCGGCAAGTTCACAGGGAATCGTCCGTTTGCCGGTACGCAAAACAAATCCAAAACCGCCGCCGGTCCATTGTTTAACAACGGAAATTTTCTGCATTTCCAAATCGGAAATACCGGGCAGTTGAAACGCCCAGTCCGACCGGATGTCCGTTTCCGTGCGGTACAAGTTGCCGCGGATGTCCCGAAAATGAAACGGCTTTTCATCCGGTTTCTTTATTGAACCGGACACGCCGAGGTCTTTGAATGCAAACAACACCGGCATTTCGGATAAGAACGGCAGACGGTCGAACATCCGGGACAGTATTTTTTTGACAACTATTTCGGCTTGTTCCGGCGGATATTTTTCTAATGTCAGCAACGATGCGGGAACGGTGATTTGATAATAACCGTTTAGCCGCCGGTTCACCGCCGCATTGACATTGGGAAAGATTTTGGTTAAATCCCGGTTGTCGGCAGAGCATTTTTGAATGTCGATGACCGGTGCAAAGAACACGGAATTGTTAGCCGCATCGTCCCAAACCCGGACTTTTTTCAATCGGGTCAGAAATGGCGTGCGGTACTCAACTTTTTGAATCGTCCAACGGATACCGGTCTGTTTTGTTAACTCATATTCCAGTTTGCTTGCGTTGGACGGAAGTTTGCGCAGAACAACACCGCCGAGGATACCGAGCGTTAATATCGGTCCCAGCAGGTAAAAAAACATCAAATAGATAAACTTCCGTGTCTGTTCGTGCATTAACGTTCCAGCATCGCTTTCGCTATCTCCATTGCCAATACATTTTCCAGCACAACGCTTGCGGCGGGAACGGCACAAACATCGCTGCGCTCATACCCCGCCGTTTTCGGTTCCTTCGTGTTAATATCAATCGAAGGCAAACCTTTTACAAGCGTAGGTATCGGTTTCATCGCCGCCCGTACAACAATCGGCATACCGTTGGACATACCGCCTTCGATGCCGCCCGCGTTGTTCGACGGTCGGACAAATCCCTTACCCGGTACCTCTTTCAACGTTTCGCTGTACTGTATCGGGTCGTGAAACTTGGAACCGGGTTCATAAGCCGCTCGTATTCCCATTCCGATTTCAACACTTTTAATTGCCTGAACCGACATCACGGCTTGGGCAATTTTCCCGTCAAGTTTTTCGTCCCATTGCATACACGAACCCAATCCGATAGGAACACCGAAAGCAACCGCTTCAATCACGCCGCCGAGGGAGTCGCCGTCTCTTCTCGCGGTGTCAATTTGCTGTTTATATTCGTTATCGTGTTCGTGATTTACCGTGTAGAGTTCGCTTTCATTACGGCGTTGAATTAGTTCCTCAACAGGCAACGGTTTCAAAGGGAAAACGTCTGACACCCCTTTGATACCCGCAACATATCCGACAACGGTAATGCCGTGCAACTTCAAGTATTGTTTTGCCAACGCACCGGCGGCAACGCGGGCAGCGGTTTCCCGTGCGCTTGCCCGCTCCAATACCGGACGAATCGGTTCGTTGAACTTGATTGAACCGGCTAAATCGGCGTGTCCCGGTCGCGGTGCGGTGATTTCCGGTGCCGTATCAATGCGGTAGTCCTTATTTTTCACCCAAAGCGTAATCGGCGCACCGGTCGATTGGCAAGTATGATTTTTGTACTGCCAAACACCGGTAAGGATTTCAACGGTATCGGTTTCAATGGCTTGCCGTCCGCCGCGGCCGTATCCGCCTTGGCGGCGTTTCAGTTCAGCGTTAATTTCGTCAATGTCAATGGTAATACCGGCAGGGAACCCTTCAACGAGGGCAAGAATTCCGTGTCCGTGCGATTCGCCGGCGGTCTTGCAGTTCATCGTAATCTCCGTGTAGCCGCCGCTTCTGCGGCGTTGTTGCAGTATAACAAAAAACGCCGGTTCAATCCATAGCAAAATCTGTGATTGACATCTGCCGGAACGCAGTATAAAATGGGATGTATGCCTACTGAAAAATACAAAACTCTTCAAGAAAATCTTCGGCAACTCGGCAGCGTTGTTGTCGCATTTTCCAGCGGTGTGGACTCGACATTCCTGCTGAAAGTTGCGCACGATGTTCTGGGGCAGAACGTCATCGCCGTTACCGCCCGGTCTTGTACGTTTCCGAAACGGGAATTAGACGAAGCAGCGGAATTCACCTCGCGAAACGGTATCGAACACATCATCGTTGACTCCGAAGAATTGGAAATTGACGGCTTTTCGCATAACCCCCAAAACCGGTGCTACCTGTGCAAAAGCGAACTGTTCGGAAAAATCCGGGCGGTTGCCGATGCCCGCGGGATTCCGAACGTTGCCGAAGGGTCGAACGCTGACGACGGCGGCGATTACCGTCCCGGCTTGAAGGCGGTCGAAGAATTCAGCATCATCAGTCCGCTGCGGCAAGCCAATCTCAGCAAACAGGAAATCCGGCAACTGTCGAAAGAACTCGGACTGCCGACGTGGGACAAACAGAGTTTTGCGTGTCTTTCGTCCCGGTTCCCTTATGGTGTGGAAATTACGCGGGAACGGCTGCAAATGATTGACCTTGCCGAACAATTTCTTCTTGATAACGGTTTCCGGCAAGTCCGCGTCCGTTTTCACGGCAAACTGGCACGCCTCGAACTGGACGAAAATGGTTTTGCTATGCTGACTAACCGGCAACTGCGGGAACAAATTTACGCCAAGTTTAAGGAAATCGGTTTCGATTACACATCGTTGGACTTGAAGGGATACCGCACCGGCAGTATGAACGAACCGGCAAACCTTGAACTGCGAACAATATAAAAATGATTTAAGGGTATTGCGTAAAATGGAAAACAATGATAGAATAGGCGGGAACAGTATCGCTCACGGCTACGCCGTCGGAGTGTCCGTACTGGCAATTTCGGCACAAATCGTAGTGTTTCCGCTGCTCGGCTTTTGGGTTGACAGCAAACTGCATACATCCTTTGTGTTCGGTGCGCTGGGTTTCGTCATTGGACTTTACACTGCCGTCAGGCAGTTAATCCGGTTGACGCAAAATGATCCCCCCTTGAAAAAATAAAATAATTCGATAAAATAGAAGCGATATGATAATGTCCGCTGGTTTTATTATATTTTAATTATTTTACTGGGGGGCTTGTTTCAGAAAAAGTTTATGATATAATAGATTTGTCAGAATTCGCTTTTGCAGTTTTTATTTGCTGGTTTTTTAATCTTCTTGCCGTGTATTGGGTGAGGAGAAACCGGCGGATGAGCAAAAACGGTTTTGCTCCGGTTTGGTTCGGTGTTCTGCCCCGTTTGGGCGGAGTAATGACGACCGCCGCTGTTATGGTGATTGTCCTCGGTGCCGAAACAGGCAGCCGGTACTTATCGGCGTTAGTTTGGGTGTACCTTATATCCTTGCCGTTCGCGGTTTTTTTGACGCTCCCGCCGCCAAGCGGCAGGGCTAAATAAATAATGTCTGACCCTGCAAGTCACGCACAAGACGCAACGTATTTTCACTTACCGGAGTTTCTGGGCGGTGAAATTGAATTGCCGAAAATCCCTCTGGGGTTTTATGATTTTCAAATCACCAAATATATGGTGATTGAAATCTTTGTTGCCGTGTGCTTGGTTGCTGTGTTCGTTCCTCTTGCGAAGAGAATTGTAACCGGTCAGCCGCCGAGAGGACGGTTCTGGAATTTGTTCGAGGTTTTTCTATTGTATATCCGTGACCAGGTTGTCCGTCCGTGTATTGACGGCACAGGGTCTCATACCACGGGGTCTCACGCCGGACACAAGCGGGAATCCGACAAGTACCTGCCGTTTCTGTGGACTTTGTTTTTTTTCATCCTGTTCTGCAACCTGTTCGGGATGTTGCCGTGGATGGGTTCGCCGACCGGTTCGATTGCCGTAACCGGACTGCTGGCAGTCATTGCATTCCTTACGGTAACGATAACGGGCATTAAAGCCCACGGCGGAGTCGGATATTGGCTCGGACTGGTTCCGAAAATGGATTTGCCTTTCGGCTTGGGATACATTTTGAAACCGATGTTGTTCGTCATTGAGATTGTTGCTTATCTGATTAAGCACGGTGTTCTGGCGATTCGGTTATGGGCGAATATGTTTGCCGGTCACGTTGTTTTGGCGGTGTTCCTCGGTTTTATCGGGGCTGCAATGACGCTGCCGCTGCTGTTGTGCGGAACGGTAACCGGTTTGAGTTTGTTTATGAGTGTTGCGTTAAGTTTTTTGGAACTCTTTGTAGCGTTCCTTCAAGCGTATATTTTTGTTTTTTTAACTTCGCTGTTCATCGGCGGAGCGATACATCAGCATTAAATTTACCTGTCTGCCGTCGGGGGTTTGCCGCCGACAGCAGCAAATTCAACAATCGAAGGGGACAAAAGCCCGCTTCGGCTAACAATCAACTCCTTATGAACAAGTTTGCTAAAATTGCTGCGGTCTTTTGTGCCGTTCTGTTTGTCGTTGCTGCTCCGTCGTTTGCATTTGCAGCGGACGGTGCTGACGGTGTTGCCGACTTTACGAAAATCGGTGCCGGTATCGGTGCCGGTCTCATCATTATCGGTGCCGGTATCGGCATCGGTAAAATCGGCGGCGATGCTGTCGGTGCAATGGCGCGCCAGCCGGAATTGGCTAGCGGTATTCAGACCGCGATGATTATTGCCGCCGCTCTTATCGAAGGGGCAACATTCTTCGCACTGTATATTTGTATGAAATAGTTGTGTCTCTCAACGCATTTTCAAAAATGTACCGCATATTCCTTTTCCCGATTTTTACCGTTGCGCTGATGTTGTTTACCGCAGGGCAAACCCCTGCGGCCGGCACCGATGAACGCGTATCCGCTGCCGAGCCGGCGGCGGCAGCCGTCGCCGAACACGGTGAACACGCTGCTGCATCATCCGACCCGTTGTCGTTTGACTCGCTCAAGCGGGACTTGGCGGTTTGGTCGCTTGTCATTTTCCTGATTGTCTTCGGTATCCTTGCGAAGTTTGCATTCGGTCCGATTGCGAAGGCGTTGGATGCCCGTGAACAGGCGGTTGCCGACCAGATAGCGGCGGCCGGGAAGGCGAACGAAGAGGCAAAGACGATATTGACGCAGTACCACCAGAAGTTGGCGGATTCCAAGGACGAGGTGCGGCAGATTATCGAGACGGCAAAACAAGATGCGGAAAAGAGTGCTGCCGGTATCATTGCAAAAGCGCACGGCGAGGCAGACATATTGCAGCAGCGGGCGAAGAAGGAAATTGAGCAGGCGACGGTGAACGCATTGCAGAGCATCGCGGAGAAGAGCGCGTCGGTTGCGACCCGTTTAGCCGGTAAATTGATAAAGGCGGAGGTCAGACCGGAACAGCACAAGGACTTAATTGAAGCGGCGTTGAACGATTTTTCCCGGATTTAACTTCTTATGGACACAGCACAGGATTCCCGATTTGCCGCCGAGTTTGATGCGGACATTAGCGTTGAGAAAATCGCCGAAGTGTACGCCGAGGCATTTTTGAACGCTGTTGATGCGCATAACATTGCTGCGGCGGATGCTGCCGAAGAATTTGAATCGTTCGTCAGCATCTTGCAAACACAGCCGAAGTTTGAAGCGGTGCTTGCCTCCGAAATGGTTGCAAACGAGGAAAAAATATCCCTGTTGGAAAAAACGGTGAAAACGCGGGCAACTCCGCTTTTTTGGAGTTTCCTGAATACAGCCGCCCGCCGGAACCGGCTGGCGATTTTACTGCCCGTGTTCCGCAAAGTGAGAGCAGAACTTGACAGACGGGAAAATAAAATTCCGGTTGTGATAACAACGGCAGCGGAGTTAGACAGCGGAATGCTGAACGAATTGACGGAGAAATTGCGTGCGGTGGTCGGCGGCGAACCCGTTCTGCGCAGCGCGATTGACCCGGATTTACTCGGCGGTATCGTGGTTCGTGTCGGCGATACGGTTTACGATGCTTCCATCTTTACCCAACTTAAAAACGTTCGTCAACAGATGATTGACAGGAGCGCAAATGAAATTCAATGCCGACGAAATCTCTTCTGTAATTCAGAAGGAAATTGAGCAATACGAGCAGAAAATTGATGTCCGGGAAGTCGGTCGGGTTCTCGAAGTCGGCGACGGTATTGCGCAGATTTACGGGCTGTCCGGCGTAATGGCGGGGGAAATGATTGAGTTTCCCGGCGGCGTTATGGGCTTGGCGTTCAACTTGAACGAAAATTCCGTCGGCGCGATTATTCTCGGTGATTACCTGAAACTGCAAGAGGGCGATGAAGCGAAGACAACGGGCAAACTATTGTCCGTGCCGGTCGGCGAAGCAGTTCTCGGCAGAATCCTTGACCCGCTCGGCAATCCGCTTGACGACAAGGGACCCGTCATTACCAACGATTACCGGAATGTCGAAAGTCCGGCACCGGGCATTGCCGACCGCCAACCGGTTCGGGAATCTCTGCAAACCGGTATCAAAGCGATTGACGCGATGACCCCGATTGGCCGCGGACAGCGGGAACTCATCATCGGCGACCGTAAAACCGGTAAAACCGCTGTGGCGATTGATGCGATAATCAATCAAAAGGAAACCGGCGTGAAGTGTTTCTACGTCGCTATCGGTCAAAAGGATTCTACGGTGGCGGGTATTATCGAAACGCTCAAAGAACACGGAGCGTTGGACTATACGACTGTGATTGTTTCCGGCGCGTCGAGTCCTGCACCGCTGCAATATATTGCACCGTATTCCGGCTGCTCTATGGCGGAATACTTTATGCACAAAGGCGAACATACCTTGGTTGTTTATGATGACTTGTCAAAACAGGCAGTAGCGTACCGGCAACTTTCGCTGCTGATGCGGCGGCCGCCCGGTCGGGAAGCGTTCCCCGGCGATATTTTTTATTGCCATAGCCGATTGCTGGAACGTTCGGCGAAACTTTCTGCGGAACTCGGCGGCGGAAGTTTGACGGCACTGCCGATAGTCGAAACACTGGAAGGCGAGGTGTCGGCGTATATTCCGACGAACGTGATTTCGATTACGGACGGTCAGATTTATTTGCAGCCGGACTTGTTCTTCCGGGGGCAGCGACCGGCGATGAACGTAGGTATTTCAGTGTCCCGCGTCGGCGGTTCGGCACAGATACCGGCAATGAAACAGGTTGCCGGCGGTATGCGGCTCGATATGGCGGCGTTCCGTGAATTGGAAGCGTTTGCTCAACTCGGTACGGACTTGGATGCGGCGACGCAGGCGCGGCTTGACCGCGGCTATCGGATTAACGAGTTAATCAAGCAGGGCTTATGCAAGCCGATGCACGTTATCGACCAAGTGTTTGTGATTTACGGCGGGACGAGCGGATACATTGACAGCGTACCGGCAAAGGATGTGCTTCGCTGGCAGGACGAATTCCTGTCGTATCTGCACAGTTCGCAGCAGGCGGTTTGGGATAAACTTGCCGGGAAAAAGAAGTTGGACGACGAATTGAAGAGGGAAATGAACGCTGTCCTCGAAAAGTTTAACGCAACATTCAAATAGATGGCAAAATCACGGGCATTAGACAAACGCCGCAAATCGGTCAGAAACATCCGTAAAATTACGCGGACGATGGAACTTGTTGCGACGGCGCAGTTCAAAAAGGCGATGGAACTTGCTGTCGCCGCCGATGCTTACACAAAGCGTCTCGTTGACCTTGTTAACGATTTGACTACGTCCGGGCAGGAACTGAATCACCCGTTGCTCGTCGAACGAAAACAGCCGAAGGAACAAAAAGACGTGGTGCTGCTGGTGCTGAGTGCAAACCGGGGAATGTGCGGCGGCTTTAACTCCGGCGTGATGCGGTTGGCGGCGCAGCGGTTGATTGAATTGCAGAAGGATTATCACGGTGTTTATCTGGAAGTATCCGGCAAACGAGGCATCGCGGCGTTCAGGTTTAAGAAGCAAACGTTAACGAACGAGTATATTCATTTGCAGGACAAGCCGCAACTGGAACAGGTTGAAGAGTTGTCTGACCGGTACCTTGAAGATTTTTTGGCGGACAAGATTGACCGGCTTGACGTTTGCTACACGAAGTTTGGTTCCATCAGCAGGCAGTACGCTGTGATTGAAACGATTCTGCCGGTAACGGACTTGACCGCGGCGGGCGATGTCAATGCGGTGCAGGACGAAGCCGATGCGGACTTGAAAAAGGCGGCGTTGATGAGGCGGGCAGATACGGCGGTGGCTGCCGGTACGGACAAAGGAGCGGCGGGCTTGCATTTGCGGAGTAAAAACGTGCAGTTTGATTTACTGCCGTCGGCGGACGACATATTGCAGGAGTTGATTCCGAAGGCATTTAAGTCGAAGTTGTTCAAGTGTTTTCTGGACTCGGCAGTCGGGGAAC
>JAISJZ010000004.1 GCA_031261125.1 Planctomycetaceae bacterium
CCTTTCGCGGTGTAACGAAAGGAATGGTTTCGCAAATCGTTTCTGTCGGTTCGCTCCTCGTTTGCTGGCTCGTTGCGTCCCGGTTCGCTTTTCTCTTCGCTCCGTCTATTCCTGCCGAAGCACCGTGGAACAAAATCGGCGCAATGGTCGTCCTCTTCGCCGTTACAATGCTCGCGATTTGGTTTCTGCACGGTCGGCTCGAACAAAAAATCAAGGATTGGAAACTCGCCAAAGTGAACCGGTTTCTCGGCGGATTGCTCGGATTTATCAAAGGTTTTGTTCTATGTATGATTCTGACTTTCTTTTGCGTAACACTGTCCGAAGCAACCCGGACGATGGTTTTTCAATCGAAAAGCGGAAAATATCTGACGGCTTCTATCGCCAAAGTCGGAACATTCGCACCGAAGGACAGTTGTGAACTGCTGCAAACACAACTCGACCTATTCAACTCCAAGATGAACGGGGAAACCGGAAATACAGTTTCCGGTTCGTTAAATCCCGAAGAGGATTCGCTGCAAAAGATGTTGAGCGACGGCAAATTGTCGATTGCTGACGGACAGCAAGGATTCGGCAGCGTGCTGACGCAAAGTAATAAACTGTTACAGCAGGCGAAACAGTTGCAGGACGATTGGCAGGAACAGGAAAAAAAAGCCGTGTCATTATTTGATGCCGTCGGAAAATTCTTTTGGGGCAGCAAAAATACACCGTCGGCGGAGGAAATTATTCCGTCCGAACAAGCGGTAGGACCTGAGAAAGACAACAAAACACCGGCAGTGCTGTTTGCTGCGAAAGAACAAGACACCGGCAGACAGGAAATCGCACCAGTAAATAACGGTACCAATGACAATAAACCGATGCCGCTCATTACGAAACCGGCACCGGCGTATCAAGAGGATGCGTTTTTCTCCCGACCGGCAGAACCGGTAAAGCCGCAAACGGAAGACAATGATGTTCCGCCGACGCTTGACAAACTTTCGGCGTTGCTGCCGTTGTCTTCGCTGCCGCAATTCGAGGAAACCGGCATCACGGAGCAAGTGATGTTGCCGCAGTCGGCGGCAGCATTCCGGTTGTCCGGCGGTTCTGCGGAACGTCCGTTGAATCAACTTTTTTCGTCGTCCCGTTCCGCCGACACCCCGCCGGCAACGGTATTTGTGCCGAAACGATAGTCAATTTCTGTCAATTTCCAATTTTTTTCTATTTTCTGGTTCGTAAACGCATTTCTTATGTTATAATAGGGACAACCTGTTTTTCTATGAGCGAACGAGGGAGACCGTCCCGATGAAAAAAATTATTTTCCTTGCCTTTGTATTTACCGTCGTTTCGGGCGGCTTTTACGCCTCCGCCCAAGTTTCCGGTACGCCGGAAGCACGGGCGATATACAGCAGCCGACCGTAATACAAGCGACCGGTTCCGCAGCGGCAGGATATCATTGAAGACAAAGTGCTTGAACCGGCACTTATCCCGGAAGTTCCTGCGACGATTGACCCGAACCTTGACCAGCGGAATATGCGTTCCCTGACCGCACCGGTCCCGCCGAGTACCGGTGCTTACATTCCAGCACCGTTGCGTCCGCTGTCAAACGTTGCCGTTGAACGCCCCGTTGAAAAACCGCCTGTCGGGCAGGAAAAACCGCTCACGCCTCCGAATGAAGATGTTCCGCCTTCGTCCGCAGCAGAAACCGTCAAAGTCATTCCGGTTAGACCGGTACCGGCGGCGGTGCCGGAGTCCGATGCCTTCA
The DNA here is from genome assembly GCA_031261125.1 of Planctomycetaceae bacterium. Classification (GTDB taxonomy): domain Bacteria; phylum Planctomycetota; class Planctomycetia; order Pirellulales; family Thermoguttaceae; genus WRKP01. The sequence goes on from JAISJZ010000004.1 coordinate 1,739, forward strand.
CGTCAGGCAACGCCGTTGACAAAATGAACGTCCGCTTGGCGAAGATTCAACTGGAAAAGAAGAATTTGCCGGAAACGTTAAAATTGATTGACAAGATTTCAACATCAATGTTCAAAGTTGTAACGCTGGTGGAATTTGCCGAGTATGTTTCGCGGGACAGCGACTACCGCAAAGAGGCGGAACAACTTTACGCATTAGCGGTTAAGAACATCGAGAATTTGCAAGATGGCAAACCGATTGACGTTCTTTCGGCGGTATCGGTACCGCCGGCGGTTGAGCAGCCGAAAGTTGAACCGATTCAGGATTTGCCGAAACCGGAACCGCCGAAAAAGGAATTCACGGTAATTGACGAAGAACCGGTAAAGCCGGCAGCCGCGCCGGAAGAAAAAACGGTTGTCAAAGAGGAAGTTAAAACAGAGGAGCCGAAGCCGGAACCGAAACCCGCCGTAAAACCGGTCTTGGAACCGTTGGACGATGCCGAACCGACGGCGAAGCAGAACGAGAAACCGCCTGTTGTGAAACTGGATAGCGGTGAAAAAGCGGCGGAGGAAACATTGAAAGAAGAGGGCAAAGAGATTAAGGAAGTGAAGGAACCGACGCTTGCCGCCCCGGAACCGGTAGAAGTCAAACCGGAACCGGCGAAGAAACCGTCGTTCATTGTGCCGGCACCTCCGAAAGTTGAGGAACCGAAACCGGCACAATCCAAACCGGAATCCGCGCCGGTAAAAACGGAAGAACCGGAGAAAAAGCCGGCAAGCCGTCCGTTGCCGAAAAAAACGATAAAACTAGAAGAGAATTAGTTTTCCGGCGGTTGTCTGAAGAAATTGTTGACCGACTGAAAGAACGTTTCTTTGTCTTTGGTATTGCCGAGAGCGTTTCGGAATTGTCTCGCTCCCGGCAGACCGGTTGCGTAATGACAGACCGATTTTTGCAGCAGAACAACTGCCAAACGTTCGTCGAACTGCCGCCGAAGTAATTCGTAATGCTTGGCAATTAAATAGATCGGAAGAGCACA
>JAISJZ010000246.1 GCA_031261125.1 Planctomycetaceae bacterium
CCGATGAACTTCGGCATTATCGTTTCACCGCTTTGGAAAACGGGGAATATTTTATCGACTTTTCGTTCAAAATTGTTGCCGCTTATGGTAAATTGACGGTCAAATGCGATCTGACGCATTACGCTTTTCCCTACATCCGAATGAACGAAACGTTCAATGTCGAAACCGGTAAAGGAACTATCACAAATTCGGAAAGTGCTGCCGGTCAAGACGCAACCGATCAGAAGGAAGCCTCGTGGGTCGATTATTCCGCACCAACGCCCGACGGCGGCGCGGAAGGACTCAGTTGTTTTATTCATCCGTCTCAGGAACCGCCGCACCGTTGGTTGACCCGAAGTTACGGAACTTGGGGACCTCGGCGAAAGGCGAGTCTGCATAACACAACGTTTGATATTCCCAAGGGCGGGTCGATAGAACAGCGTGTCGGACTTTTGGTTCATCGCGGCGATGTCAAAACCGGAAACGTCGCTGACCGTTACAAATTATACAGTAACGGAAAATTGTAAAAAAGAGCGGGGACAGAGCCTATCGGTACCGTTCCCGGACTGTTTTTTTGTATTTTTGTGTAATAATTTGGGGAACGACATATTTTACTCCCCATTTTCAAGCATACTCGCACACGGAGGAGTAAAGTAAGTCATTCCCCAAAATTACCTTACCTTATTGCGTCTTTTTTTCAGCCCTGATGATTTTATGTTTTTTTAAGTCGTATTTCTGTCCGTCTTTCAAGAAGAAAAAGGGAACATCGCTCGTGCCGTAAATTGCGACGTATGATTTTCCGATGACTTCAAATTCGTCTTTGATGACAACGATGGCGGTTGATTCATCGATACCAATGCCGAGCAATTGCGGGAACGCTTTCACAAAGTTAACAAAACAACAATGGTGCAGAATTTTTTCATAGGATTATTGTTAGTTTGTAACGGCAAGTATCTAACTGATTTCTATTCTATCAAAAAAAGGTTTTTTCTCGATAGGGGGACAATTTTTTCAGCTATGTTTACCAATCCTGTAACCCCACTCCTTGACTATCGGGGCGGTTGTCTTTATATTCAATTTATTCCCCCAGTATATGACTCAGGAGAAATTCTATGTTTTTCCATCCAACAAAATCATCGCGTCGTTCTTTTCTCAAAGCCGTAACGGCAGTTATTGCTGCTCCGTTGGTCGTTCCGTCGAATACCGTTACGCCGTGTGCTTTGGCGCAAGGACAAACGCTGCCGAACAATCTGCTTCGTATGGGGTTGATCGGAACGGGTCGGCAGTGTTTGGCTCATAACATTCCCGGTTATGTTCGGAATAAGCGGAATCAGGTTGTCGCCCTTTGCGATGTTGATTTATGGCGGCTTGCCGAAGCGAAAACCAAAGTTCTCGAACTGTACGAAAAAAGTGCTTCGCTTGTCAAACCGGCGAGTATCGAAACGTATGTCGATTACAAAGAACTCCTTGCCCGCAGTGATATTGACGCGGTGATGATTTCAACGCCGGATCATTGGCACGCCGCCCAAGCCATTGACGCTATGCGTGCCGGAAAGCACGTCGCTTTGGAAAAGCCGATCATCCGAACCATTACCGAAGGTAAGGAACTCGTTAAAGTTTCGGCGGAAACGAAGCGGATTTTCCGTGTTGACAGCGAATTCCGCAGCGGAAAAGCGGCACATCAGGCGGCGGAACTCGTTCGGAACGGTCGGCTCGGCAAAATCAAAAACGTTCTCGTTTGTGTTCCGCAAAGCGATATTTCCTTACCGGCGCAACTCGATATGCCGGTTCCGCCGGAACTCGATTACGAACGTTGGCAGGGATCGGCAATCCGTGCGCCGTACACGCTGAACCGGGTTCATACACCGAAGAACATTCAAAATCGTCCCGGTTGGATGCGGCATCTGTATTACTGTGACGGAATGGTTACGAACTGGGGAACACATCTTCTCAACGGCACTCTTTGGTCGCTCGGTCTTGACCGGACATTTCCCGTTGAAATCGAAGGAACCGGAACGTATCCCGATGCCGATAGTTTTTGGAACGTTTTGCTTAAATTCGAAATCAAATACCGTTACGCCGATGGTCTGGAAATAACGTACAAAACGGGACAGCCGTTTTATCGAATGGAAGGCGAAAAAGGCGTATTGGAAGTAACATTCGATTGGGCGGAATTGCCCGGCGACGGGAAAGTGAAAGGTATCCGGGCAACCCCGACATCAATTCTCGATGAAAAAACCGGCGACAGTGATATTCGTTTTCCGTTCCGTTCGGAAAAGGAGGATTTCATTGATTCCGTACTGACTGGCAAAGAAACGTTGGAGCCGGCTGTTGTCGGACATTGTGTAACATCGACGTGCCTGCTTGGTCACCTTGCCATCAGAACCGGCGAAAAATTATGCTGGAACCCCGAAAAAGAAGTCTTTCTCGACAATCCAAAAGCCGCTGAATACTTGAATAAACCGATTACAACATCCAGATAACATCTCTATTATGGAAATCTCTCCTTCGATTTACGAACACGCGGCGCGGCTTATTAACGTTTCGCCGTGGGAAGCATCGCGGGACGGCGAGTTGATGTATCAGGCACACGCCGCCGCTTACCGCACCTATCGGCATACGCCGATTATGCCGGGGATTGATATTTATAATCTTGAAGTCGAAGCCTACGGTGCTGAAATCGAAAAGCCCATCGGCGATGCGATTCCGGCGGTTCGGAATCATCCCTTTCATTCCATTGACGAAATTTTCAAACTGCCGCCGCTCAACGCCGAAAAAGATGGGCGAATTCCCCTCCAAATCAAGGCGGCGAAGCGGTTGATGCAAACATTTCCCGAAGCGATTATCCGGGTTCCTATCAGCGGTCCGTTCTCGATTGCGTGTAATCTTCTCGGCTTTGACCGGGTGATGTTGGAAGTTGCCGACCGACCCGATCACGTCCGGGAAGCACTGCTGCATCTCGTTGACGGTCAACTTTCGTTTGCGCAAGGTGTCAAAGATGCCGGAGTTGATATTACGTTTTTTGAATCGGCGGCGTGTCCTCCGATGCTGTCGCCGAAAATGTTCCGAAACATTGAACTTCCCGCCCTCAAAAAAATTCTCGGCGGAATGGCAACGATTATCGGACGACCGGTTCCGTGCATCATCGGCGGTAACACAACGCCGATAGTCGAGGCGATGCTCGAAACCGGAACGTCGTATTTGGTTTGTCCGTTTGAAACGAATCAGACGGCGTTTCTCGAAAAAGTCAAAGACCGGCTTGATATTCAAATTCGAATCAACTGCGACCTGCGTATCATTTCGAGCGGAACCCGCGAAGAAATCCGAAAGGAAGCCGACCGTGTGATTGCTTTGTGCCGAACCCGAAAAAATGTCTGTCTCGGAACCGGTGCGCTTCCCTACGAAGCCTCCGTCGATAACGTTCTCTACGTAATGGATTATGTGCGAGGGATTGAGTAATCAGAAGAGGATTGTAAAATTTTCCTTGCGTTTACAGGACGGAGTTTAATTTAGGTAAAAAATTATGTATCTTTCCGTCAACCGAAAAGCAATGAAGGACAACTTTGAGGTTGTCTTTGAACGCGAACTGTTTCCGCAAGGTACTGCGGCATCTATGGATGCGCTCGATGAAGTCGAACGCCTTGAAAAAATGCTGTCCGTGTTCCGCTTCGACAGTAAAATACAATACATCAATTCAACTGCTCACGAGGAACCTGTTGCTGTTGAACCGGAACTTTTTGATTTGATGACATTGTGTTTGGACTTCGCTGAATTAACAGGCGGGGCGGTTGACATTACCAGCGGACCGTTGTGGAAAATATGGGGGTTTGCCAAACGGGAAGGACGCGTTCCTTCCGATGTTGAAATTGCCGATACGTTGAAAAACGTTGATTATCGTTCCGTTCAGTTAGACAGCGGAGAACACACCGTTACGTTCACAAAATCCGGCATTGAATTGAACTTCGGCTGCGTCGGCAAGGGTTTTGCGGTAGATGCCGGCGCAAAAAAGTTGCGGGAACAGGGCGTTGACCGGTTCCGCTTTCAAGGCGGGTTGAGCAGTATTTTGGCGGAAGGAGCGGATTGGACATTCGGTATTGCTCATCCGCTGCGTCCCGGTCAGCGGTTGACAGAACTGACGCTGAACAACGCCGCCGTCGCTACATCGGGTTCGGACAAACAATTTTTCCGGCACAAGGGACATCGGTACTCGCATATCATTGACCCGCGGACGGGCCGACCGGCGGAAGGTGTGTTGTCGGCAACGGTGATTGCGCCGACCGGAACATTGGCGGAGTTGTTGTCAACAGCGTTTTTCGTTCTCGGACCCGATTGGGCAGAAAAGTATTGTGCGGAACACTCTGACGTTTCGGCATTGTTTGTCCTTCCGGCGCGCAAAGGGAACCTGTGCGATGTTCGGCGTATCGGTATTGACTGCGATAGACCGGAACAGCACGAAGAATTGAATTTTTGTTAATTTTTTCGGATTATGTCAATTCTCCCGAATGTATTGACGATAACAACAGGAGAGCGGTTCAATCCTATTGAGCCGCCGTCCCCCTATTACGTTTTTACGCTGCGGGAAGAACAATGACGAACAGCGGAACACCCGAAGAATCCATTCAGGCATTGCAGGAAGCCCTGAAAACCGGCAGTATCACAGACGTTCAAACCGTTGCCGATATTCTGCTGAATCTTGGTCGGGTTCACTTTGAACTTGAACATTACGACGAATCGCTGGACTGTTTCCGAAAATTATGCACTTTGCAGCCGGACAACGCCTCCGCTTGGCTGACCCGCGGCTACATCCTGACGGTCTGTCAACGCTATCGGGATGCCGTCAACGCCCTGAAAAAAGCATTGGAATTAGACCCGTCGTCGCCGGACGTTTGCTTTCATCTTGCCGAATCGCTGCGCAAAGAAGACCGGTTCGCAGAATCCCTCGTGTATTATCAACGGATGATGCCCCTCGCCGTTGAATATCCGCAGGCCGTTCACGGGTACGCTAAAGCACTGCTTGGCACCGGCAACCTGGATTTCGGCTGGGATGCAATGGAATTCCGAAAAACGTATCTGTTCGGAACGTGGGAACAGCACCATTTGCCGGACTGGCAGGGTGAAACTGCCGAAAATCAAACCGTTTTAGCGTATTCAGAAGAAGGAATTGCGGCCGATGTAATGTTCGCATCGTGTTTGCCGGATTTGCTCAACAGCACGGAACGCTGTATTGTCGAATGTGACGCGTCCCTTCATCACTTATTCCAACGTTCGTTTCCGAAGGCGGAGTTCGTACCGAACGGAGCGGAATCAGCGGCAGATGTTCAGGTTGCATTCGGGTCGCTGCCCCGCTTCTTCCGAAAAAGTATCGGGAATTTTCCGCTGCGGAAATCCTATTTGATTCCCGATTCGGATAAAATTGAAAATTGGTCGAACCGGTTATCGCAAATCGGCGGTGTTCCGAAAATCGGTTTCCTTTGGTCAGGGGCGCAGACCGCGGAAACGGAACAGCAAACGTACCTTCCGTTGTTTGAACTGCGGAACATAATGACAAAACATTCAGGCGAAGCAGCGTGGGTGAATTTGCAGGGCGGTTCCAAGCAGAAGGAATTGGACGCATACCGGCGCGGTGTTTCGTTGCCGATTCGGCAATTCAGCGAGGTGTTTCAGTACGATTTAGACGAAATGGCAGCGTTGCTCGTTTCGCTGGACTTGGTGATAACGCCGCCGGGATTCATCGCACAACTTGCCGCGGCGGTCGGAGCGAAGACGTGGCTGATTTTACCGGAGCGGGCTGATTGGCGGTGGAATCTCGGTACGGAAAATTGTCTTTGGCATCCGTTTATGAAAATGTACCGCAAAGGACAAAAGCAATCGTGGTCGGCGTTGTTTCAAACGTTGAACGATGACTTGGGCGAAATGCTCAAAACCCGCCGTCCGCCGTTAGAAAAAACACCAATGACGCTGGCGTTCCCGCAGAAACAGGAACGGGACATATTGCGTAGAGTTGCATAACACTATTTACTGCCGACTTATTCCGTGTCTTCTTTGTATTCCAGAACGATTCAATGCCGGGTATGCGGCTTTGCCTTTCAAACGGCAAATGCCGGCGGTACGGCATCGTGTCTCGTCTGCGGCGAAGAGTCAAAACCGGAACCGGAAATCAAAGAAACCCCTAAAACCTCTGTTCCCTGCCCGCCGTCCCCTGCCTGCGTTGAACAATGCCGGGCGGCGCACTGCCTCCGTTACCGGAACGGACAACCTTGCGAACACCTTTGCTCTCCAGACAAAGCAAAACCCGATGATAAAGTTGCCGGCTCTTTACCGTTCGTTCCG
>JAISJZ010000056.1 GCA_031261125.1 Planctomycetaceae bacterium
ATACGCTTGCGGTCAGTTCAGGACCAAGTCCGTTTGGTGTTTGGGGTGCGATGGGGTCACCCGACGGTGGTGAATCGGTTGCCGCTCCGTAACAACGCATTATATTACCATTTTTCACCCCAACGGGTACTACAAGAAGATAGTGTTGCACCCCCTTGTGGTGCTGATTGATGAACGATTTGTAACCGGGGGTTACGGCGAATACGCCTTACCCCCGGCTACATTGTTTGACCCCGTTGGGGTCACCTTACAATACAAATTAAACCAAATATATATTGATGAGAAATTATATTTTTGTTACGTTCGTTCTGTCTGTTGTCTTGAGCGGTTGTAGTCAGCCGACTCCCAACGGAATGCCGAAATTACAATCGGTAACGCTGTCTTTCACACAGGAAGGCGAACCGCTGGCGGAAGCGACGGTTGTACTGGTTCCACAGTTTCCGTGTGATTGGACAATCGGCGGTTTGACAGACGCTTCCGGCAGTGTTAAACTGAGAACGCACGGCAAGTATGAAGGCGCACCGGCAGGTCAATTTAAGATTTGTGTCAGTAAAACAGTTACAGAAGGGGAATTGCCGAAAATGGATGCAAGTTCCGCAGTCGTTCCGACAATTCCAACTTACGAGGTGGTCGAGCCGCAATACGGCAATGCCCAAAAAACACCGCTGGAAATTGAAATTACCGCAGGGAAAAAAACATTCCCGCCATTTGATGTCGGTAAGGCAGTCAAGGCAAAGCAGATCGCCCCGCCAATGTAAATCAAATCAAACTGCCTGCAAGCAAGCGGGCTAAACAAGAACGTTCTCATTTTTCCCTAATCCGATGAAATCATTTTACGCTTTGTTCGCTGCATTGTTTTTCTCTTTTTGTTTGACCGCTGCGGCGGAAGACAAAAAAGATGACGGCTTCGTTTCCTTGTTTAACGGCAAGGACTTGACGAACTGGGAAGGGTTGCCGGACGGCTGGACGGTCGAAAACGGCTGCATTGCCGGCGAAAGCACGAAAGAGAAGCCGTGTAAAGCCGCTCACTACCTCTACCTGAAAGACCAAGAGCCGGAGAACTTCCATTTCAAGATTGCGTTTAAGTTGACCGGCAACGGCAACAGCGGTGTTCAAATCCGTTCTGAAAAGCGTCCGAATTGGGACACTTACGGTTATCAGGCGGATGTCGATGCGAGCGGACAATGGACGGGTTGTTTGTTCCATCACAAACGGGGTGCCGTTGTCAAACGCGGTTTCGATGACAAGATTGCGCCTGACGGTAAAGTGGAGTCGCACCAGTTTGCCGACCCTGCGGAGTTGCTGAAATTTTACAAGCCCGGCGATTGGAACACCTATGAAATTATTGCCGACGGCAGTGTCATCACGCTCATCATTAACGGCGAGAAGATGTGCAGCGTTGATGATAAACTGGAAAAAGAAGCGGCATCGAAGGGGATTATCGCGTTGCAGATGCACCCCGGTCCGCCGATGAAAATCGAATTCAAAGATATTTATATGAAAACGTTACCGAAGAAGTAATCTTCGGCAGAACAGTTGCTCAACTGAATACCTCCTGCACTTCTAAAAACTATTTTTGCTCAACAGAAAAAGATAAAAAAGAGGAATTTTTCTTTGTTTTTCTTTTTTTGTTGGGGAGTTTTTAGAAACTCCCACCAACCCTTTGCAATTATTATGAAACATCAAACAACCCGGCGTCAATTTTTGAAAGTCAGCGGACTAGCGTCTGCCGCTTTTATTGCTGCACCGATGGTGATTCCGCGTTCCGTACTGGGACAAGACGGACAGCCCGGTGCGAATGAGCAGGTGAAAATCGGTCTCATTGGTTTGGGCGGTCGATGCACCGGCATCTATGGACCGTCTGTCAAAGCCGCCAAAGGGGCGAAAGTCCTTGCGGTGAGCGATATTCTGCAAACACGGGTTGACCGGTTCATTGCCAGAGACCCCGATGCGGGACTGAAAGGATACACCGACTTCCGCAAAATGATTGAGACGGAAAAACTCGATGCGGTGTTTTGCGAAACGACGACGCATCAGCGGGCGTGGACGGCGGCAAACGCAATGGTAATGGGCTGCCATACCTACATTGAAAAGCCGATTGTGCTGACGATTTCCGAAGGTCGGTACCTTGTGAACCTTGCCCGGAAATTGAAACGGGTAACGCAGTGCGGTTCGCAGCAGCGGTCGCTGCCGTTGTGCCTTTGGGCTTGTGAACAAGTTCAGAACGGGCGCATCGGAAAAATCAAAGAAGTCCTCGCTCCGAATTTCGTCGGTCCGAATCAATGGGACGATGCCGCTCATACAACGGCGGAAGATTATGTTGACGGTTTGACGGATGAATCGTGGGATAAGTGGCTGAACCAGTCAAAGATGCGTCCGTTCAACAGGGCGTTGTTCTACGGCTGGTCGAACTGGTGGGATTACGATGCCGGCGGACTGTGTTTCGGCGTTTCCGGTTGGGGTACCCATTCCTACGACCAAATCAATATGGCACTCGGTTTGAATGATACCGGACCGACGGAGATTCTGCTCGAAGAACCCTGCACGATTCAGGACAGCGGTAAGTTCCAGACCCGCCGCCCGGATGATGAGGAAACCGGTGCAGCGTATTACGGAATGGCAAAGGTAAAAGGTCCCCGCGGCAAAATCACGATGTGGACGAAGGACGGCGTTGCCATTAAACTGCATTTGGACGGCGATTGGGGTCCCGGCTTGGGCTGCATCGTGGTCGGCGAAAAAGGCAAGATTGAAATTAACCGGCACAAAATTTCGTCTAATCCGAAAGACATCGCCGCCGAGGGGATGAAAGACCACAAGAACACCCGCGACGAAACGGTGTATCACGTTGAGAACTTTATCGAGTGCATCAAGTCCGGCAAACGGGCTAATGCCGATATTGAAATCGGTCAGCGTTCGACATCGTTCTGCGAACTGGTGAACATTGTTCGGGCAACAGCGGACCCCGGCAAGAAAATCGGCTGGGACCCTGTGAATGAAAAGTTCATCGGCAACGACAAGGGCAACGAAATGTTGAGCCGTCCTCGCCGCAAGGGCTGGGAATTGCCGGAAGCGTAAATTCATTCTTTTGCTTTCTCTTCCCCTCACTGGCAAAGTTTTGGATAGGCATAAGAAATTTAGGCAGTAACATAAGCCGGTATTTAACGTTGCGAAAGTTGGGCAAAGTGGTTTAGTACGGGGATGTTCTGTCCTGACGGCAAAACGCCGGACGGACAGAGAGGTCTTCGATATAAATGCCGCTGACAAAGCAGGGTTTCAAGTTGCTCGCATCGCAAGGAACCAATGCGCCTTCCAGACCGCTGCCGTAAAAAACAACTCCGTTTCTGTTAATGAGAAAGCGGCAGAGAGTTGCCCCCCTACCGCGAATCAGGACAGATTGAGTTGACCAGACCCAACCAGTCCTTTGCTGACAGTGTTGACCAGACACTATCAACATTCAGCCGGGTTGACCAGACCCGACACTAGATTTCCCGTTTTACAAAGTTGAACGATACTTACTGCCGTAGTTTTTACACCGCAGATTTCTTTCGGCGGATATTCCGCAGGAGCGGCAGTCCCATAGCGAGTCCGGTACCAAACAGCAGCATTGTTGCCGGTTCCGGCGTTGCGGTATCGGGAGTAGTCGGCGGTGTCGGCGGAACAACAATCGGCGGCTGGTCGTCAATTCCGCGAATCCGTATATCACTGAAAATTGCCACGAAATCCTGATAATCAAAGTCGGGATAGAGCGGTGCTTTTGCGTGGGAAATATCTTCCCACGCTATCATATACGCTTTCGAGTTTGCAGTATCATCGGGCGAAAGTCCTTTTAGGCGGGCAACGAAATCAGTTACATCAAAAACCAGCATATGGATAATACCATCCATTCCGCCGTACATTCCGCTGTTTACCCCGGAAGTCAAGTTGTATTGTCCGACACCGGTACCGTCAACATAAAGAGACCAATCAAATTCACCGCTGATGCCGGACAAGTCAATTTGCTTGTTGATTTGCTGAAGATGTCCGTCCGACTGCAATGAAAATTCGTTTCCCCAAGAACCGACCTCAAGCATTTTGGAGTTGGGGTTCTTGCCCTCCGTCAGAGAAATTGTATTCTGATAACCGCCGTTCTTATAAGCGGCTTCCAAAGTTGCAGTTTCTCCACCGTAAAATTTGACATCTTTCTTCACGCCGAACTTCTCCCAAAGAGCGTTGGAAGTTGTATAGGTGCTTTTCTCTTCCGCTGTCAGAACACTTCCAAAATAACTCTGGAACAGGGTAGATAGCGAAGTGTCTTTCGCGTCATAACCGGTGTCGCTGATTTTCAGCGTGCCGTAACTGCCGTTCGATGCCCGCCACGAATTGTAAACATCGGAGTCGTAATCAGCCGCGGCTTTGTGTGTTCCTGATACGGCGAAAGCAACGCCTAGCAGGATTCCGAAAGTAAAGGTTTTCTTGCACATTGTAAATCTCCTTCAATGGTTTGACTAACGGAGGGCAGGAAAAACAACCTTTGTTCAACCTGTGCCTCTTATCGCTTGTATTAGATATATCCGCAAGAATAGTGCCAAATTCAACTATTTTTGCAAAAAGAACATAAACTACTATATTTACAGTATTTTTAGACATTAACAAGAAATTAAATTGAGAAGAAAAAGCCGCTCAAACGTCGGCGGTGTATCGTTTCGGTGTATCAAAATGCAGAATTTGTATTATTTTGCAGTAAATTTTCGCCTCCATTGAAAGGGAATTGAAAATTATTACAATACAGGGTAACCGCTTAACTCTGCCGTTGCCGGCGGACATTTCACCACAGATGAAACAAATCCTGTTTGCCGTTGCCGTTATTGCTGCTTGCCAAGCAAGCGGACTAAATGCGTTTGATGCCGCACCGTCTTCCGAAACGGTTCACGCCCCGTTTTCGGACAATGATGTCAAAATGTTCCAGAATCCGCCGCGGCTGTACAAGCCCGGTACGCTTGTCTATTATCTCGGCGGCAACACATCCAACGAAGGTGTTACCGCCGATTTGGAAGGTATCAAAGCCGGCGGTATCGAGGAAGTGCTGTTGTTTCACGGTGAAATGGGCGGACATTGGAGTAAAATCGAAGACCCGATTCCGTGCCTGTCGCCGAAGTGGTACGACCTGATTCGGCACACCGGCAAAGAGTGCAAACGGCTTGGACTGCGGCTGTCGATGCTCAACTGTCCCGGCTGGGCGATGTCCGGCGGTCCGTGGGTGAAACCCGAAAATGCAATGCGGCATCTGGCGTTTAGCCGCCAAACTTATTCGGTGTTAGCGGGACAAGTCCTGCCGTTAACAATCCCGAAACCGGCGGGTTCGGATTACCGCGACATCTGCGTTCTCGCTTTTCCAACGCCGCTGGGCGAAGATAAAATCGTTGAACCGGCGGACGTAACAAACGTTAGCGGAGAGGGGAATGTCCCTCCGGCAAACGGCAAGCCGTCTGCGGCGAATTGGAAAAATCTTTTAATGCAGAACAAAGCGTTGTCTTTGCCGCCCGGTACATACGCGTTTGACGTTCATTTTGCCGAACCGCAAATCATTCGGACGATAGAGTTTCCGTCGATTGAACGCCTCAATCACGGTTTCGCTTATGAACCCGGCGTGTATATTAAAGCGGATGCCGTATGGGAAGACGGGATGAGTTGTGCTGCTAACATTGAATTTCCGCAGAGTTGCTGGCAGGACGGGGCGAACTTCACCGTTGCGCTGAACGAACCGCCGCAACCCGTTAAAACGTACCGTATCACATTAACAACGCAGCATCAAACAAATTGGACCCGCTGGCATTTTATCACAGCAGCGAAACAGAACAACTGGGAAGGCGAAGCGGCGCGGACATTGCGGGGACACGTCCGCGAAGCAGACCATCCGAAACAAAATCCGAAATGCTACATTCCGTTTAATGAAATAACAGACGCAACGCAATACTTTGATTACAAAACCGACACATTAGATGTTAGCCGGGAAGGACTTGCTCTTCTTAATGTCGCGGACAAGCCCGCAACGGCTAACTGGACGCTCCTGCGTATCGGTCACGTTTATACCGGTGCGCAGAACGGTCCTGCTCCGCCGGAAGGACGCGGTCCCGAATGTGATAAACTCGACCCGAAAGGAATACAACTCGTTTGGGATAATTTCATCGGCAAACTGATTGCAAAAGATGCACCGCTTGACGGCGTGTTGGAAGGCGTGCATCTTGATTCGTGGGAGTGCGGCAAACAAACGTGGACGGAAAAAATGCCGCTGTACTTTCAGGAGCGCAATAAATACGATGTGATTAAATACTTGCCTGCGTGTCTCGGTTATGTTATTAACGACCCGGAATATACATCGCAGTTCTTGTGTGATTGGCGGAACACGATTAGCGGTTTAGTTGTCAAAAATTATTACGGTAAGTTCGCCGAATTGGCGCATCAGCACGGTTTGACGACAACGTTTGAAACGTCCGGCGGCGATGTTTTTCCGGCGGATATTATGGAGTATTACAAGTTTGCTGATGTTCCGATGACGGAGTTTTGGCAGCCGAAGAATGATAACAGCGGATACGTCGGCAGTATCAATTTCAAACCGCTCAAACCGGCGGCATCGGGAACACGGCTTTACGGCAAAACCCGGTTAAGTGCGGAAGCATTGACTTCATTCACGCTGACGTGGGACGAACATTTTGGTATGCTGAAAGACGTTTGCGATCAAGCGTTCGTTGACGGTGTGTCGCATATTATGTTTCACACTTACACGCTGCATCCGACAACGGACTTTCTGCCGCCGGGAACGAGTTTTGGTGCCGGTATCGGTACGCCGTTCCTTCGCAAACAAACGTGGTGGAAATTTATGCCGGAGTTTTGTGATTATCTTGCCCGATGCAATTATATGCTGGAACGCGGCAAACCGGTGAGCGATATTCTGTGGTACCTCGGCGATGAGGTTTCGCATAAGCCGAATCAGAAAATTGAATTCGCCGGTTATAAGTATGATTATTGCAATCCCGATGTGTTATTACATCGGTTAACAGCAGTCCGCAGCGGAAGCAGTACAGCCGTTTTGCAAACACCGGAAGGATTAACGTATCAAGTGCTATACATTCCTGATAGTGTTCGTATGCGGCTTGACACGTTGGAAAAGATAGCAGAATTTTCAAAAGCGGGTGTTCCGATTATCGGTAATGCACCGAAAAACATTGCCGGTTTGAACGGCGATAAGAAAAAATTTGACGATATTGTCAGCCAGATTGTCAGCCAAGGGGGATTTGTTCCTCTGCCGAATGCCGGCTTGTCCGCAGCGATTAACTTTACAAAACACATTGAACCTGACTTAATGGGCAGCGTCGTTTGGCAGCATCGGCAGTCGAAAGATGTTCATTGGTATTTCATTTGTCCCAAGACGAATGAATGTTTCAAAGGGACAATTTCTGTCAGAGGTGAATACAACGCCGAAATTTGGGACGCAGTATCCGGCGAAACAGTGCCGTTGGCGGTCAGGTACGAAAATGACAGGACGAGGACAACGTTCGATTTGGACTTGGCACACGGCGAAAGTTGTTTTATTGTTTTCAGAAAGGATCACGGGATATGTAAGGTGAACAGGAATCTACTAATAAATAATCCTGTAATCTTGCCTGAAAAAGAAATACAGGATTGGACGTTAACGTTTCCGCAAGATTGGGGTATCGGCGAACCGTTGATGCTAAAAAAATTGAAACCGTGGAAGGACTTGGATGTTTCACCGGAAGGCAAAGCATTCAGCGGTACGGCAACTTATACAACGAAGTTTAACAGTCCGCCGCAAACGGCCGGGACTAAAACTGTTCTTGATTTGGGACAAGTCAATATGGTCGCCGAGGTTCATATCAACGGTCAGAAAGTCCGAACGTTGTGGTGCGAACCGTACTCCTGCGATATTACGAAGTTTATCAAAGACGGTGAAAACGATTTACGGATTGACGTAACGTCAACGTGGTTTAACCGTCTTGTGTATGATGCCGGTCAGCCGGAAGAGAAACGCAAGACGTGGACGATTGCCGGTCCTTCCCAAGATGCTCCGTTGAAAGCAACCGGATTACTGGGACCCGTTAAAATTACTGCGCAATAAACCGATGATTCAACTCCGCGGTGTCCGCACTCACAACTTGAAGAACATTGACCTCGACTTGCCGGCGGGCAAGTTAACGGTTTTTTGCGGCAGGTCAGGCAGCGGTAAAACATCACTGGCAATCGACACGCTTTACGCCGAAGGACAGCGGCGGTACCTTGAAACGTTCTCCGCTGATGCCCGCCGGTTTCTCGAACAGCAAGCGAAGCCCGACGCTGACCGCATTGACGGCGTTCCCGCCGCTCTTGCTGTTACGTCCAAAACGTTTTCAAAAACATCAACGCATACCGTTGGCACCGCAACGGAAATCACGGACTACCTCGAACAACTGTTTGAACGAATCGGACAGCATTTTTGCCCGCAATGCGGTTTGAAAATAAAAACCGACACGCCGCAAAGTATTCTCTTTGAATTAAAACAGCGTTTTCAAAACAATGAACGGATTCAAGTAATGTTCCCTTGTGCTGATTTAACAGGGTGGAAAGAACGCGGTTTTCTCCGAGGTGTTATGAACGGCGAACCGTTCCGTCTCGATGAACCTGATGCGGTTTCCAAAGGAAACCGGCTAACGCCCTTTTTTATTGCCGTTGACCGTTTAACAACGGACGCGGACGAAGATAGGTTCATCGACTCGTTGGAAACCGCAATGGATTACGGACAAGGACGCTGCACCGTTCTTGTCCAAAAACAAGAGCAAACGGAACCGTTAAACTTTTCCCGGCAATTCGCCTGTGCAAACTGTAAAGACAGTACGACAGAAGTTGATATACTTCTCGCCGGTAAAACTCTTGCCCAACTTTGTTCTATCACTATTAACGAATTAAAACAATTTTCCGAAACGTTGGAATTAACGGGCTTTCAGCGAAATGCCGGACGCTCGCCGCTGAATAACATTCAACGCCGGTTAGAATTTTTGACGGATACCGGTTTAGGATATTTAACGCTGAATCGTTCCGTACAAACGTTGAGCGGCGGTGAACAGCGGCGCATCGGTTTGACGCGGGTGTTGAGTTCCGATTTAGCGGATATGCTTTACGTCTTGGACGAACCGACGCTCGGCTTGCATCCGCGGGACACCGAACCGCTGTTGAATACCGTCAAAAAATTGCGGGACAGAGATAATACGGTTGTTGTTGTTGAACATAACGAAACACTCATCAATGCGGCGGATAACGTTGTTGTGTTCGGTCCCGGCGGCGGCGAAAACGGCGGAGAAATTGTAAAGAGTGAAGAGTTAAGAGTGAAGAATGAAAAAATTGAAAATAAAAACCACTCATTATCTATTATTCATTATCCCTTATTAAAAATTACCAACTGCCGCGGACATAACCTTAAAAACATTGACATATCTTTTCCGCTCGGCATACTTTGTACTATTACCGGCGTGAGCGGTTCCGGCAAAAGTTCACTGCTGCAAGATACGCTGTATCCGGCACTGTGCAAACATCTTGATTATAGGGACATTCCCGAAGGACTGCCGTTTGATTCGCTGACTGTTGCCGAAACGGTTCAGGATGTTGTGCTGCTTGATGACGAACCGGTCGGCAAAACATCAAGGTCGAATCCGGCTACCTATCTGAAAGCGTTTGATGACATCCGTAATGTATTTGCCGAACAGCCCGAAGCACAAGTGCATAACATTACTATTGGTAATTTTAGTTTCAACACCGAAGGCGGACGCTGCGAATACTGCAAAGGTACCGGTACTCTGACAGTCGAAATGCAGTTTTTGCCGAATATGACAGTGCCGTGTTCCGAATGTAAAGGACGGCGGTTCCGTCCCGAAGTGCTGGAAGTGTTGTACCGCGGACGGAACATTGCCGAAGTGTTAACGATGACGGCACGCGAAGCGTTTTCGTTTTTCCGGGGACAAAGCAAATTGCAGAAGAAGTTGAAGTTTTTGTTAGATGCCGGTTTGGAATACATTCAACTGGGACAGCCGTTGAACACATTGTCCGGCGGCGAATTACAGCGGTTAAAGTTGGCAGCATACTTGGCACAAATCAAAAAGAGCCGGACGTTAATCATAATGGACGAACCGGCGGCGGGTTTGCATCGGGACGATGTGGCGCAACTATTGGAGTGTTTTCGGGCATTGATTCAGACGGGACACTCTTTAATCGTTGCGGAACATAACGTACCGTTTATTCAATCATCGGACTATGTCATTGATTTGGGACCCGGTGCGGCAGAGAACGGCGGACGCATCGTTGTTCAAGGAACACCGGCGGAAGTGTTTGCCATACCGAAGTTCAGCCATCGGTAAAAACACGAGGATGTCCTTTATACATTTCGGCGGAATAAGTCAAGAACCCGCTTGATATGAAGGTCGTCAATGATACCGGGATGTCCGACGAACGGCTGTTTCGTTTCGGCAATGACTGTTTTCTCCGCATCTGTTTTTTTTGCGTCGGCAACAGCAACGAGCGTTTCCTCATTCCGGTTCCTGTCCGGTTCGCCCAACGGATACGCCCCGACAAGCAGAAAATAATCTGTATTGAACAGCCGCCGACCGCGGCGAACCATTTCGGCGACCGTAATTTCCTGACGCTGCGGCAAAACGATACCGCCGGCAAAACCTCCTGCTGATTCCTCTGAATGGGAAACCGCTTCAGCAAGCAGTCCGCGGGTTCCTGCTTCAATTACTGCCAATGTTTTGCCGTTCTTTTTCAACTTTCGGCAAACAACGTCCGGTAATGTGTCATCGCCTTCACCGAAAATCAAATCACCAAGTTTTTCGTAAATCAACTTCGCCGTCGGTTCCATTATCCTGAAACATTCCTCTTCGGTTATCCCTTCGGCGGCAATCCGCAGTGTAATCGTTCCGCCGTTAGCAGTGATACCAACCCGCGGAAAATGTTTGCGGTTCACAATGTCCGGCAACTTCGCTTCGACCTGACTTTCACCCAATCCGAACGAGTGAATCGAACGGAACCGAATCACGGTCTTTTTCCCGCTTACTTCCTGAATGAATTCCTGAACGGTCTTTTCGCCGGATTCCGCCCACATTTCTTTCAACTCAACCGGAACACCGGGATAGGCAAGAAACAGTTTGTTTTCTAACTTCAATTTGATACCCGGTGCCGTGCCGTGCGGATTAGGAATCGGCGTTGCTCCTTTCGGCTGATACGCTTGAATTTCATTCGCCTTCGGCATTTCCCGGCCGCGGCGTTGAAACATTTCTTTGATTTCCTGAATGGATTGTTCGTTCTTTTCCAGCGGCACACCGGCAAAATCAGCGAACGCCTGCCGGGTTAAATCGTCGGCGGTGGGACCGAGTCCGCCCGTCCAAAGGACGAGGTCGGCGCGGCTTGCGGCAATTTTCAGAACACTTACCATTGCGGCTAAATCATCGCCGACAACGGTGTGATAAAGCGGTGTAATGCCGAGGTCGTCGAGTTTCAAACTCAACCATTGGGAGTTTGTGTCAAGGATTTTACCGCTCGTAATTTCATCACCGTTCGATATGATTTCTGCAAACATCGTATTTCGTTCTGAATAGGGTTTATCGGACGGCATCGTTTGTACCGCTTGCCGTCTTCGGCAGTTCGCTTTTGCCCGCTTCTTGAATCGCTTTTTCCACCTGCGGATTTTGCGACACTCCCGTTAAGTAATTATCAAATGCCGCTTGCCGATACAGCGAATCAAAGTACCGCTCAACGGCGATTTTCTGCTTCTTCTCAAAAATGTCTGCCACTAAATCGGCTTTCACATCGTTAATATCTTTCGTTACCGCTTCTTCATAACCCAAACAGAAC
Source organism: Planctomycetaceae bacterium (assembly GCA_031261125.1). Classification (GTDB taxonomy): domain Bacteria; phylum Planctomycetota; class Planctomycetia; order Pirellulales; family Thermoguttaceae; genus WRKP01. The sequence goes on from JAISJZ010000056.1 coordinate 11,872, forward strand.
AGAATCACGAGTTTATCATCGACCTGAATGATTTGCGACAATTCGTTCGGCAGAAGACCGAACGCTTCTTCTTCCAACGCGGGCTGTCCGCAATACCTGCCAATCGGAGCAATCACGCCTCTTGACAACCGGCTGTCCGAATCCGATGAATATTTGTCCGCTAAATCGCCGAAATTCTCCGCCGTCCGCTGCCGGTTCGCCTTCTCCCAAACCTCCTGCGCCCGGCGTTGGTCTTTCTCATCAAACGTCATCGCCAAACACCGGACTTTCTTGCCGAAGTTCGCCTCGAAGCCCCGCTGCACATCATCTTCCGTTACCTGAAAATACGGTCTTGCCAACCGTTTCAACGCCAGAACGGGAAAAATCGTATTCGTCCGATAAACACCCGGTTTTACTCCGCTGCCTTCGGTCGCCATCTTCATCCACAACTCAATGTTCGGTGTACCGTCGGCTTTCAACGGCAGGTTCTTCATCGCCATTTCTTTAATTTCATTGTCGATGTCTGCTTCGGTTATAACGATGTTGTGTTTCCGGCAATCCTGCTCGACAATCAGCCGGTTAATCATATCTTCGAGAACCCGTTTGCCGAACCGGTTCACGCAAACATCCGAAAGTTGTTTCTTCGTGAGCGGCTGCCCGTTGACAACGGCGGCAATATCAGGAAACTGCTGCATCGCCGCCGGATTGCCCAGTACGGCTTGAATCTTCGCTTTACTCTGCAATTCCTGAAAGACCTCTGCGGCTACCTTCCGGGTCTTCGCATCCCGGATTTTTATTACGATTTGTTCCCGGACTTTTTGCCGGTCAACATCTTGTGGTGCCAAATGCTGTTCACACCGGAAAATCAAAAATTGCCCGGCGGTCAATTCAACGGCATCCGAAATTTCTCCCGGTTTCAGGTCAAAAACAATCCGTTCCAGTGCTGTGTTGCCCAGCGAACCGTGCCGAATCGGATGAATCATTCCGCCGTAGGGTTGACTTACCGGGTCAAGCGATTTGTTCTTCGCCACAGACGCAAACGATTCAGGATTTGCCTTGACTTCGGCAAGAACTTTTTCCGCATCGCTGCGGGAACCGAGAACAATTTGACGCACCTGAACGGCAGGACCGAACCGGGCATTGTATTCAGCGTTAATATCGTCTTCTGATATGTTCAGCCGGGAACCTGCCAGTTTTCCAATCGCAAGAATCGGATAAATGATGTCCTGCATATATTGTTCGGCTGTCAGTCCGCGTTCCTCTTGCAGGAGTTTGAGCCATTCTTCGGTAGAAAACTTGAATGTTTTTGCCATCCGTTCGATTTCGGTATTGATTTCGTCTTGCGAAACCGTAATGTTCTTCCGGGAACACTCGGTCTGGATGAGCGTCTTTTTAATGAGGTCTTTCAATTCTTCTTCGCCATGAATCCGCAGACATTCAGCAGCAAGTTGTTCCTGCGTGATTTTATCGCCGTTGACTTCGGCAGCAATTTTCGCCGGCTCAACTTTAAGTACCGGCACATTAGCCGGTTTCGGTGAAGCCGGTCGTATTTCTTGGGCGTTGACGTACAGTACCGGCAACAGGAACAGCAGCGGAAGAATACGGAATCCGTTCATTGTTTTTCGTGTGATTGTTAGCAGCAGGATTTGTCCTGACAGGTTTTTCTGAACGGATATTAGAAAGAAGGAACGTTCCGGTCAAGGGCAAAAAATTCAGTGCCATACTTTTCATTCATATTGCCCTTCCTTATAATCGGTTTATCTGATATAATGGGCGGCAGTCAGAGAGACCCGGCGCAAACGGCTGGGGTTAACATAACACGGCTAATACTTATGTGCGGCATCGTCGGTATATTCGGTTTCAAAAGACCCGTAGAAGAAATCCGTTCCCAAGCCCTCAAAATGTCGAAACGGATTCGGCACCGCGGTCCTGACTGGTCGGGGATTTACACGCATCCGAAGGCGATTCTCGCCCACGAACGGCTGTCCGTCGTTGACCCGATTTCCGGCGGACAGCCGCTTTACACGCCGGACAGAAAAGTTGTCTTGGCGGTCAACGGCGAAATTTACAATCATCAAATTATCCGCAAACGGCAGGCAGAAACATACCAGTTCCAAACCGGCAGCGATTGCGAAGTCATTCTTTCGCTGTACAGGGAATACCGTTCAGCCGCCGCTTCTGCGGCGCAGCCGGACTTTGTGAAAATGCTCGAAGAGTTAAACGGCATTTTCGCGTTCGCTCTTTACGACGAAGAAAACGACGCGGTTCTCGTTGCCCGCGACCATATCGGCATTATTCCGCTGTATATTGGTACCGATGTCGATGGAACACTATACGTTGCCAGCGAATTGAAAGCGTTGGAAGGATTCTGCACAAAAATCGACCAATTTCCTCCGGGACACTATTTGTATTGTTCGGCGGACGGAAAGTGTAGTGAAACGAAACTTCCCGTAAAGTGGTACACTCGTGATTGGCGTTCCTACGATGCCGTTAAGGACAATCCTGCCGATATTGCGGAGTTGCGGTCGGCATTTGAAGCGGCAGTTCATCGGCAACTGATGACAGACGTTCCTTACGGTGTTCTCTTGTCCGGCGGTTTGGACTCCTCGATTGTTTCCGCCGTTGCCGTAAAGTATGCGGCAAAACGGATTGAAACGGATGACACCCAAGCGGCGTGGTATCCCCGGCTGCACTCGTTCGCTGTCGGTCTCGACGGCTCACCGGACTTGGCAGCGTCCCGAAAAGTTGCCGACGCTATCGGAACGGTGCATCACGAAATTCATTTTACGATTCAGGAAGGACTCGACGCACTCCGTGATGTCATTTATCACCTCGAAACTTATGATGTAACAACGGTCAGAGCGTCAACGCCGATGTACCTGATGTCCCGCGTCATTAAGTCGATGGGGATTAAAATGGTTCTCTCCGGCGAAGGGTCGGACGAATTGTTCGGCGGCTATCTGTATTTCCATAAAGCACCGTCGGCAAAGGATTTACACGAAGAGACCGTCCGCAAATTGGATAAACTTTACCTGTATGATTGTTTGCGGGCGAACAAGTCGCTGGCATCGTGGGGTGTGGAAGGACGCGTTCCGTTCCTCGACAAAGAGTTCATCGACATCGCGATGCGGTTCAATCCCGAAGAGAAGTTGTCCGGTTTGAAAAACCGAATGGAAAAATGGGCGTTGCGGAAAGCGTTTGAGGATTACTTGCCGCACGAAATTGCGTGGCGGCAGAAAGAGCAGTTCTCGGACGGTGTCGGATACAGTTGGATTGACACTCTTCGGCAAGTTGCATCATCAAAAGTTTCCGATGCGGACTTTGCAAACGCCGGCACGCGGTTTCCGATTAACCCGCCGATGACGAAAGAAGAATATCATTACCGGACGATTTTTGAGGAGTTGTTTCCATCGGATAGTGCGGCGGCGAGTGTTCCATCGGTTCCGTCGGTAGCGTGCAGCACGCCGGTTGCGCTGGAATGGGATGCAGCGTTTAAGAATATGGTTGACCCGTCGGGACGTGCTGTCAAGAGCGTACATAACGAGGCGTATTAGAAACAGCAGCGTTGAAGAGGTTTGAAATGAAAATTACATCGCCGCTGTTTTGGAAGACCGCAGGGTTGATGTCGACGATGTTTATCCGAAATTGGATGAGTACCGTTGACTTCAAGGCGGCATTTTACGACCCCGCGATTGACCCGGCGATTTGGAGCGAAAAACGGAACTTCATTCTCCTGTTTTGGCACGAACACATCTTGTTTCCGATTTTTTTACGGCGGAACAGCGACGTAACAATGCTGTTGAGTCAGCACGGCGATGCAGAAATCGTCGGTCA
>JAISJZ010000090.1 GCA_031261125.1 Planctomycetaceae bacterium
TGCCGCCGCCTATAAAATCTACCGCTCTGCCGACGGCGGCAAAACCTTCACACTGGTTTCCACCCGGTTAGCGAAAAACTTTAACGGCAAGAAACCGTACTTTGACGATGTTGTCGGAAAGGGTTCGTACACTTACGCTATCCGCGCTTATGATGCTTCGCTTTCCAATGTTACTCGCTCTGATGAGGTAAAGAAACCGGTAATAGTTTAGTTTCAGCGAAAAAAATGAGGAAACCGGGAAGTGTTCTGACTATTTTACGGGGGTTATTGATTTTTTGTCCCTTATCATTTACCATCACATTCCAGCCGTAAAATATGTCTTATTCACAATGAAGATGTTTATGAAACATTTCATCTGTACTGTTTTGTTTTGCTGTTTTGCCGGTTCGTTGTCCGCCCAAGAGAATTGGCAATCCGAGGCGAATGCCCGAATTGAAAAACACCGCAAGGAAGACGTTCAAATTACAGTGGTAAAGAACGGACAGCCGGCGGCGGACGCTGCCGTTGAAGTCAAGATGACGCAAAACGAATTTCTCTTCGGCTGTAACTTCTTTATGTTTGACCGGTATCAAAACGAAAAGGAAAATACGGTTTACGCGGAACGGTTTGCGGACATTTTCAATTTTGCCACGCTCGGTTTTTACTGGGCATCCTACGAACCTCATCAAGGGGAACCGAATTATGCCTATTCGGAAAAAGCGGCCCGGCGGTGCAAAGAAAATGCCATTCGGACAAAAGGACATCCGCTTGTTTGGAATCATTCCGACCCGGATTGGATTAAGAGTTTGCCGCTCGATGATGTTTACAAACTGCAACTCGACCGGACAACAGCGTGTGCGGAACATTTTCGTACAGAAATTGATACTTGGGATGTCATCAACGAAGTTACGGACTGGGAAGCGAAAAAAAATGCGCCGAAGTTGACGGAACTTGGTCTGAAAACCGGTAAGCCCGAATGGGTTAAAGCGAGTTTTGCGGCTGCCCGAAAAGGGAATCCGAACGCAACGCTGTTAATCAACGATTACGTCCACGATGAGCGTTATGCGGCATTGCTGGATAAACTCGTTGTTGACGGCAAACCGGTGTTCGATGTCATCGGGATTCAATCGCACTTACACGGCGGCGTTTGGGACAATCAACACCTCTGGGAGACGTGCGAACGGTTTGCCCGGTTCGGTGTTCCGCTGCATTTTACAGAATTGACGATTTTATCAACCGGGAAAAAGAACCTCGGCTGGCGGGCAAACGAAAACTGGTCTGATACGCCGGGCAGTGCCGAAGGAGAGCAGCAACAGGAAAAAGATGTTGTTCGGATTTATACAATGTTGTTTTCTCACCCGTCCGTTGCGGCAATTACTTGGTGGGATTTCAGCGATAAAGGGGCGTGGATGAACGCACCGGCAGGCTTGGTGCGGAACGATATGTCGCCGAAACCGGCTTATACGGCTTTGAAGAAGTTAATCAAGAAAGATTGGGCAACAAACGCCGCGCTTAAAACGGACGCAGATGGTAAAGCATCCGTTCGGGCGTTCCGCGGGGAATATCAAATCTCGGTAAAATTGCCGGACGGTACGAAAAAGGAATTTACAAAGAGTGTCCGAAAGGGGAATAACGTTTTGGAATTAACTTTTTGACTGCCGCGAAGTTTATGCTATACTAGACGAAATTGTTTTTCCTTCTTTTGACCGAAGATGTCCGAACCGCTCATTCAGACCGAGATGAAACAAATTACCGATGCCGAGTTTCACAGCATCGCCGATTTGGTCTATAAACGTTTCGGAATTGTCTTGAACGACACGAAGAAGTCGCTTGTTGTCGGTCGGCTTCAAAAACTGCTGCGGCAGTATAATTTCAGCACGTTCAAACAGTATTACGATATGCTCGTCGCCGATAAGACGGACAAGGCGTTGACCGAGTTGTCGAATCAGATAACGACGAACCACACGTTCTTTTTCCGGGAGTCAGACCATTTTGACTTTTTTAAGAGCGATATTCTGCCGTGGATGGTGAAGGAACATAAGGCGAAGAATAATAACGATTTGCGGATTTGGTGTGCTGCGGCATCAAGCGGCGAGGAACCCTATACGCTGATGATGACGCTCTTGGAATACTTCGGGGCGGACTACAAGAACTGGAACTGCGGTTTGCTGGCTACGGACGTTTCGGAAAAAGCGTTGACGACGGCAAAGAAAGGACTTTACGATGTCCAACGGATGCAGGGTGTTCCTCCGCAACTGGTCAGCAAATATTTTAAGAAAAACGGCAGCGGTTTTGAAGTGATTGACCAAATGCGGAAGGAAATCACTTACCGGAAGTTTAACTTGATGAACAAATCGCTTCCGTTCAAGAAGCCGTTTGATTGTATTTGGTGCCGCAACGTGATGATTTACTTTGATACGCCGACAAAGATTGAGTTGGTGAATCGAATGTACAGTATGACGGTGCCGGGCGGTTATCTGCTGATAGGACACAGTGAAACGCTGGGACGCGAGCAAACGCCGTGGAAGTACATCAAACCGGCGGTGTACCGGAAGGAATAGCAGTTGACAAACGCTGCAAAGTTATAGACAATAAAGCCACAGTTGCCATTACCGCCGAAAGTATAATCAGATGCCGCCTCACACCGTCCGTGTCTTAATCGTTGACGATTCGCCGTTAGTTCGGCAAATCCTTCAAACGGGTCTTTCCAAAGACCCGAATATCGAGGTTTGCGGCACCGCCGGAGACCCGTTTCAGGCGCGCGACCAAATCGTTAAACTTCGTCCTGATGTGTTGACGTTGGATGTCGAAATGCCGAAAATGAACGGTGTGGAATTCCTGCGTAAATTGATGCCGCAGTATCCGATTCCCGCGGTAATGGTCAGCAGTTTGACAGAACGCGGACAAAAAACGACACTTGAAGCGATGGCAGCCGGGGCTGTCGATTTCGTTGCCAAACCGAAAGGCAACGACCTCGACCAGATGATTATCGAGTTGCGGACGAAAGTCAAAATTGCCTCAACGGCAAACGTTTCCCATTGGAAAAACAAGCAGTACAATCCGGCAACAATCGGCGGTACCGGTGTTGTTAAGACATTAAGTCAAGCGTTGTCCCATAAGGTTTGTGCGATTGGTGCGTCAACCGGCGGGACTGAAGCGTTGCGGGAAGTGATTTGCGGTTTTCCGCGGAACTTTACCGGTACGGTTGTTGTTCAACATATGCCGGTGGGTTTCACCAAAATGTTTGCCGACCGGCTGAACGGACTCGCCGCTGTGGCGGTCAAAGAAGCGGCGGACGGGGACCCGATTGTTGACGGTCAGGTTATCATTGCCCAAGGCGGCAAACAGATGGAGGTTGTGCCGAGCGGGGCGGGTTGGAAAGTCAAGGTGTTTGACGCTCCGTTGTGCTGCGGACACCGCCCGTCGGTTGAAGTGATGATGAATTCCGTTGCGAAGAACGTCGGACGGCGTGCCGTCGGGGCAATGCTTACCGGAATGGGAGCGGACGGCGCAAACGGAATGAAAGCGATGCGGGATGCCGGCGCACGGTGCATTGCTCAAGACCAAGCGACGTGCGTTGTGTTCGGGATGCCGAAAGAGGCGTATGAACGAGGCGGTGCCGAACAACTTGTCCCCTTACAAAGAATTGCCCAAACGCTGCAAGGACTGTTGTAATAATGCTTCCTCCCAATACATCAAGCCGTATGATGCTCGGCGTAGGCGACTACGGAGCAACGAAAGACAACGGCGGAGTTATCCGCACGATGGCTCTCGGTTCGTGTATTGCGGTTATTGTAATGGACAGAGGAACCCGTTGTGTCGGAATGGACCACGTTGCTCTGCCGGAGTCGAGCGTGTCGCCGGAACGGGCAAAACAACTGCCGGGCTACTTTGCCGATACCGGTATTCCGGCGTTACTCGATTTAATGAAGCGGACGGCGGGAACACTGTCGAAACCGTCTAATTTGATTATCAAACTTTGCGGCGGGGCGAACGTTGCCGACCCGAACAACACGTTCAACATCGGCAAGCGCAACGTGCTGGCAGCAAAGAAAGTGCTTTGGCAGTTCGGATTGGGAGCAGTTGCCGAAGACGTGGGCGGCTCCCACAGCAGAACCGTAACCTTGTACCGCGACTCCGGTCGAATCGTCCTGTCCTGCCCCGGACGACCGGATTGGGAACTTTAACTATGCTTAAAAACATCGTAATAGCCGACGACTCTGCTTTGGCGCGGATGTTTATCCGCCGGTGCTTGGAAATTGCCGGTTTGGGCGATGCCAATTTTTATGAAGCGTCCGACGGCAGCGAAGCAATCGTCAGGATGAAAGAAATCAAGGCGGACTTGCTTGTCTCCGACCTGACGATGCCGAATATGAACGGCATCGAACTGATGCGCAAAATCTCCGCATCGCCGCGGTTGAGCGGTACGCCGGTTCTTATCGTTACCAGCGCAGGAAATGAAGAACAGCGGAAAGAGTTGTTGGAACTCGGCGTAACGCGGATTTTATCGAAGCCGATTAGTCCGCCGGTGCTGATTGAAGCGATACAGCACATCAATTCGCAGTCCGCCGGACAGGAATAACTTTACCAGTTCATTTCCGTTGCTTCTTCCCAGTGTTCGTTCAGTTGTTTGAGTTTCTCCTGTTCCTTTTGGATTTCGAGGTGAACTGCTTTCATCTTTTCGGCATCGCGGACAATTTCGGGACGGAGCAAGTCCTCGTTCAAGGTCTGAACCCAGTTTTCACGGGCGAAGATTTCGTCTTCGATGTCCGAAAGTTTGCGGTAGGGAAACTTGCGTTTCTTCTTTTGTTTATCCTTGTTTTTTAATGAGTTACCGGCGGCAGCCGGCGGTTGTTGTATTATCGGCTGTTTCGTATTACCGCCGGCTGACACCGGCGGCTCTTTGCCCGTACCTGTAAACGGGTCGGTGAAAAGTCCTTGACCGACTAACATTCGGAACGTCGAGTAGTTGCCGTCCAATACCTTGAACCGTCCGTCCGGCTGAATAATAAGCAGATGGTCGGCAACCTTGTCAACAAAGTACCGGTCGTGCGAAATGAACAACACGGTACCGTCGAAATCGTTGACTGCCTTTTCCAATGCCGCCCGCGCCCATAAATCCAAGTGGTTTGTCGGTTCGTCCAAAACCAAAACGTTCGGGTCGTCCGCCGCCAACTTTGCCAACGCTGCCCGGCAACGCTGCCCGCCGCTCAAACTTCCGACGGTCTGCAACTGCTGGTCGCCAGTCAAACCGAACGCTCCCAGCAAATTCCGCCGTTCCCGCTCTTCGATGATTTTCTTCGGCGGACGAACGGCATCGACAACGCTCATATCATCGTCAACGATGTGCAACTGCTGGTCGAAGTATCCGGTTTTCAAACCCTGCCCGTGAATCACTTTGCCCGTATCCGGTTCGAGTTCGCCGAGCAAACATTTCAACAGCGTTGTTTTGCCGCAGCCGTTGGGACCGACGATTGCCCACCGTTGCCCGCGCTCGATGGAAAAGTCCAATTCACGGAACAACGGCTGCGAACCAAATCCCTTCGATAAATTTTCAACCCGAAACACGATTTCGCCGGTACGGTACGATTTCGGAAATTTCATCGGCGGCGTTTCAATCTTCCGCGGTAAATCGGCAGGCGTTTCCAAAAGACGTTCCAACTTTTTCCGCCGGTCTTCCGCCTGTGCCGCCTTCATTCCGTAATGATTACGCCGGATAAACTCTTTCGCCTTTTCGACTTCCTCAACGAACTTTTCATAAGTCCGCGTTTGCACTTCGAGACGTTCCTCTTTCAAAACGCAATACTTCGAGAAGTTACCCGGATAATCGTCAATCGTTCCGTGAAACAATTCAAACGTCCGGTTCGTTACTTTATCAAGAAAGTACCGGTCGTGCGAAACAAGAATTACTGCCGCCTGCGTATCGTGCAGAAAATTTTCCAGCCATTCTGTTGCAATTAAATCGAGGTGGTTTGACGGCTCGTCGAGAAGCATTATATCGGGTTCTTCCAGCAGCAACTTCGCCAAACACAATCGGTTCAATTCGCCGCCGGACAGTGCCGAAACGGGTTTCGGCAAATCATCGTCCGTAAAGCCGACCCCGTGCAGAATCTTTTCGATACGGTGGTCGAGATGATACGCATCGTGCCGCGTCAAATTTTCGTGCAGGCGGTCATATTCTTTGGCAAGTTTTTCGTAATCACTGTCTGCGGCGAAACTTGTTCCGCCCATTTCGGCAATTCTTTGCGCAATCGCTCCGGCATCGTGCTGCATTTTCACCAGCGGGGCAAGAGCGTATCTTGCTTCATCGAGAACAGTGCGGTCTTCAGCAATTTCGGGACGCTGTTCAAGATAACCGATACTGACCTTCGGGGCATTGATGGTTCCCTTTTCGGTCTCTTCTTTACCGGCAAGAATGTTCAGCAGTGTTGTTTTTCCGCAACCGTTCGGACCGACAAGACCGACTTTATCGCCGGCGCGGAGTTGAAACGAAACGTCAACCAAAACAGGGTCGGCAGAGAAATACTTCCGTAAATGTTCGGCGGTTAATATCACTTCCATTACGGAATTATACCTGCTTTACGCTGATTGACAATAACGGTTTGTGCCGTTGAACACTTGATTACTGCCGGCGGTCGAGCGTTTCCGGTTTCTGGATCCATTGAAAACCGGTCTCTTCCCGGATTTGCTTTATCCACGCCTCGAAACCGTCCTGTTGCTGTTCCCGCATACCGGCTTGAAAGTAAAAGCCCGGATTCGTTGACGGAAACTGCTCCCATAACACGTCTTCCGACGGCGTACTGCCCGTTGCCCTGATGACGTATGCAACCGTCTTCGGCTGATTAAACGCGACACCGGTTTCACCTACCGCCAGCGACGATGCAACTTTCATAAATTCCTCGCCGGGAGCGAAAATCGCCTTGTTGTCAATCTCCGCATCACCGGCGGCAACACCTTTTTCGCAAACTTCGCCGATACCCAGCGGCAGACGCTGCATCAAACCGATAAACGGATGAATACCGGGACCGTAACTTTTCCACGCAAACGGTTCCGTTTCAACCACTTTCACATCGTCTTTGCCTTTGAAAATCTCTGCCAACGGTTTGTCCGCCGCTTTCGCCTCGGCTGCCAATTCTTCCGCCCGTTTCAACGCTAACGGTGCCGCCTCGGTTTCTTTCCACCGTTTCACGACAAAGTCCTTCACATCGGCAACGCTCTCCGGTTTCAGTTCGGAAACGATTTCGGTAATCCACAACGCCGCCCCGCCGTTCGGCGTTGTCAGCGGTTCAAACACTACGGGTCCTTCACGGTACAACTTGATGATAAATTGCCGTTCGTCCGGTTTGCGGCAGAATTCGGATTTCACCGCGTCATAAACCGTTCCGAGCGGCACCGATTCCAGTTTCAGCCCTTGTTCTTCGGCAAATTTTGTCAGGTCGGGCATTTTCGGTACTTCCAATCCTTTATCGAAATTGGTGTTGTACGCCTGAAAATGTTCCCGCATTTTCTCCTCAATCGGCTTCAATGCCGCTTGTGCCTTTTGCAGTGCAAGGATTTGCCGAATCTGTCCTTCGACTTCCGGCAGCGGTTTGTAAAGAATACTTAAATCAACCGGCTTTTCTGCGGGCTTGTCCGTGACGGGTTCATCCGCCGCAGGGGCTTCTTGCCTCGCGGGGTTCGGAACTTCCGGTTGTTTCTCGTCTGCGGCAGAGCCGTCGGGACCGACAGGTTCTGCGGGTTTCTCTGCCTGATATTTTACAAAAATGGTCTTCGCCCCGCCGCTGTTCAACGACGAAGTTTCGTTTTCTTCGGGTTTCTTTTCTTCCGGTTTTATGTCTTCCTTTTTCTCACTTGTCCCTGCGGGACCGGGGCTAACAGGTTTCGGGCTGAACGGTACCGCACCGCCTATTCCCGGCAGTGTCGGCTTTGTCATCGGATTCACCGGCTTGCGGAAGTCCGCGTCTTTGTGTTCGTCATAATACTTCTGAATTTCCTCCTTCGTAACGGAGTCCAGTACCTTTTGACTCGGTTTCGCCACAACGTATTGAAACGCCAATTTCACCGGTATTTCAAAACCGCTGTCGGCAGACACCGGACTGTACGGCAATCCTTTTTTCTCTTCAAACAGTTTATTCAATTGGGCATCTGCGGGTTCGCCGGCTTCACTGATGAACGCATCAACCGGTACGGCAGCAACTTCAGCGGTGATATTCCGGTTCAGGCGTTGGAACCAATCCCAGCGGGTTGCCGGACTGACCACGCTTTGCGTCAGCAGAAACGATTGGTACATCTGTTGCCGCAACAGTTCGTTGGCAATCAGATATTCCAACCGCTGTTCCGGCAGACCGGTATCGCGAATTGCCTGCCGAAACAGAGCATCGGACAACAGCCCGCCTGTCAAGCCGGACAGGTAGGAAATGATACTTTCCCGGTTAGCGGCGTAACCCACTTGCCGGGCGTATTGAACGAGGAGCCAATCGTTGATAAGTGCTTCGGAACCGACACGCTCCTCAAATTCCTGAACGCACATTGCCAACCGCTGCAACAGATGAACCTGGTCTTCCTTAACGGTCGGTGCCAGCGATTCGTAAAGATAACGGAAAAAGAGGCGGAGATGGTCGCGGTCTTGATTCAATACTGCGACAGAGCGTCCGTCAACCTTACCGAAGTTCCGGGTTTTGGCTATGTCTTGCGGACCTGCGCCGCTGACACCGGAAACGAGTTGGAGAACTGCCGGCAACAGAATGAACGAAACCATTGCGCCGATGGTGAGGACGGCGAGCCAGAATGTTTGATTTTTACGGAATACCTGAAACGGGTTGTGTCCTGCCATCGAAGGGGATAGGGAATAGGTGGTAGTTTTCTGAAACAATCTGACGTATTATAACAGATATTCCGAATTTGATAAAGGTGTATTCCGTAATTTTTTCTCTTTTCCGATGTTAGCCATCATTGATTACAAAGCCGGCAATTTAACCAGCGTCAAATTGGCGTTAGAAACGCTCGGCATCGACGGAACCATTACATCCGACCCGGACGTTGTTGCCGGTGCCGACCGGGTTATTTTTCCCGGTGTCGGTGCAGCGGGTTCAGCAATGCAGAACCTGAAAAATCTCGGTCTCGATAATGCCTTGCGGGCCGTTGTCCGCCGGGGCATTCCGCTGTTGGGAATCTGTGTCGGAATGCAAGTAATGCTGGACTTTTCTGAAGAAGACGGCGGTACCGACCTGCTTGGTTTCATTCCGGGACGCGTTGTCCGGTTTCAACCTGTCAATCAATGGGACAAGGTGCCGCAAATCGGCTGGAACAGCGTTGAGTGGAAGATGGAACAGCATCGGATTCCGAACGGCAGCGATTTTTATTTCGTACATAGTTATTATCCGGTGCCGCAGAACGGGGAACACATTTTTGCCCAAACGGAATACGCCGGTGTGAAATTTGCGTCGGCACTTCGGTACAATAACATTATTGCAGTGCAGTTTCATCCTGAAAAGTCCGGCAAAACCGGTTTGCAACTGCTGTCCGATTTTGTCAAAAAGGATAATCGTTAATGGATAGACCCGTTGCCGCCCCGTTCCGGTTTTTTATTGCAAATGATAACCGTTTGTGATAAAAAGTTATGGGAGGAGTTTTAACAGGGAAAGAACGGGTCTAATCCCTCAACCGCCTGTTGAGCAAACGGACTAACGATTTATCAATCAATGACTGCCTTTACATGCCGCGTTATCCCGCTGTCCGCCGTTTTCTGTTTGCTTTTCAACGCAAATACGATCGACGGGCAGATATTGCTGACTCCGCCCGCGGAATCGGTGCCGGTACCAGCAGGAACACCGCAGACCGGCATCATTGTCGGCGGCGGTTCGTCCTTTGCCGCTCCGCCGGCTATGTACGGTGTACCGGACAACACTGCCGGCGCAGCAGAAACAACACCTTATCCCGGAACGGGAACCTATCTCTACGGACAGCCGCAGCCGAAAGCCAATCCGGGCCTGCCGGCATATTCTCCCTCGTATTCCGCACCGTCCGGCAGTTCCTTTCGGATTCGACCGGGAATGACACGCGAAGAAATCGTTCGTGCGATGGCGGAAGAGCGGCGGATGAAAAATATCGAACAGGAAGAACAGCAGGACAAAATGTGGCAGAATTTCCGTGTCAAAAAAGAAATTCAAAAAAGTGTTGCCTCTCTCTTTCAGGAAACGGAATCGTTCCGCCCGAAACAGTTGACCAAGGATTCCGTTCCGCAAACGCTGGAAACGACCGCCGAGTTACTAAAAGAGACACCGAAAGTACCGGATACCGTAAAAAGAGACGCACCGGTACTTTCCGAAGATGAACGGATTGCCCAAGAAGTGAAAGCGAAACGGGAAGCGTTGGAAAAGTTAGAGGACTCGGAACAGAAGCAAAAAGATTTGGAAGCACTGAAACGGCGGGAGGAAGCCCGGCAGCGGTGGCAGCAACAACGTGCGGAAGCGGAACGCGGGGCAAATCTGTTTGAAATTCCCCCATCGCTGCGGCTGAAAGACCAAGCCCTGAAAGACGGCTGGTGTTTGCTCTTCGACGGCAAAACGCTGTTTGGCTGGCGTTCGCAACAGGAAGGTCCTTATGCCGGCGGACAATTCACCGCAGAAGACGGCGAAACCTTGTGCAGCAACCCGGAACACCCCGGTCTGCTTTACACAACCGCCCAATTCGGCGATTGTACGGTAATGTTCGAGTATCAGGCGGAAAAAGATGCCGAGGCGTTTCTCCTGCTCCGCACGCCGCCGAATCCGAAAAATCTGCATACATCGTGTTATACCATTGTGCTGAATTCTGCCGACCCGTCTCGTCCGCGGGGTTCCATTCCCGGTCGGCTGCAAGTCAACGAAACCCAAATAGTGAATGCTCGAAGACGGCGGGAAAACGAAGACCCGAACGAATGGCACCGTCTCAAAGCCCAATTCGACGCGAACCGGCTGCAAATTACGGTCGATAACGATGAACCGGCAAACTTGCTCGATGTTAAGCCGCTTGGATACGGCTACATTGGTTTGCTGGTGACCAAAGGCACCGTCCGGTTCCGTATGATGTTGTGGAAACCCGGTTCCGAAGCGTCGCTGTTTGACGGTGTTTCGTATGACAACAGTTGGCGGACGCACGGCAAAGCAATGAAGGTTGCTGTACTGAATTCGGCACTGCAACTAGCCGGCGGACAAGGAGTGTTGGAAACGAGGTCAACGTTCGGTAATTTTGTGTTTCAAGGTGAATACAGCATTGCTTACACATCGGGCAAAGGCAATGTGTTTTTGCGTTCTCATCCGCGGGAACCGCAGACCGGCTATACCGTTTCGCTGCAAAATTTTCCGACGCGGCAGGACCGGAACGGAGGAAAAGGCGTTGATGCGGGGGCGTTTTCCGGTGTGAAAAATGCCCGATATACCCGTCCGCAAGACCAGAAATGGAATTATCTGACGATTGCCGCTGCCGGTCGGCAGTTTCAGACGTGGGTCAATGGTGTTCCGGTTTGCGAGATGACGGACAAGGAGGGACGGTTCACGGAGGGGACAATTCAACTGACACTTCCGCAGGACGACGGCAACGTTCAGTTCCGTAATCTTCGTATTTCGCCGTATCCGCCGCGGATGGAAAAGACAAAAACAATGGAAGATTGGGAAAAAACGACATACGAGGCACAGCGAGCCGAGCGGAAACGGAAAGAAGAGGAAAAGGAACTCGATGAAAAGAAATAACCCGTCCCCCCGTTGTAAAAACGGAAAATTCTGGTATAATGAATGGATAATTTCCCGACAAAAGAATAAAACGTAAATCATTGTTTTGCAAGGATTTACATTCACAATACGCGAGAATGTCCGAACCGAATTTCCCTGCGGATGAAACTAATGTATCCGACCCGTCCGAAGGAACACAACTGATTCATTTGTCCGTAGAGGACGAGATGAAGAACAGTTTTTTGACGTATTCAATGAGCGTTATCATTGACCGCGCTTTGCCGGACGTTCGGGACGGACTGAAACCCTCGCAGCGGCGAATTCTCGTTGCGATGAACGACCTGAATCTCTCGCCGGGGGCAATGCGGACGAAATGCTCCAAAATCGTCGGTGAAACGATGGGTAATTATCACCCGCACGGCGACAGCAGCAT